>CAZZAQ010000203.1:0-7546 GCA_964652165.1 uncultured Bifidobacterium sp. | reverse complement strand
ACGCCTCGGCGCGCGCGGAGCGACGCGCCCTACCATTTATGAGATGGCTTCTAGCGACTCAACGGAAAGCAGACCGCCCTGTCTGCTGTTTCGCCGACTGCCAGTCGGCGGACACCTTGTCTGCCATCCAACGACCTTTTCGGTTTGCACGTTCGCGGGTTGGCAACCCGCGTTACAGCAGGCTGGCAGCCTGCGCTACCAAACCAACCACGTGACAAAGAAAAAGCGCTCGTTCGTTCGGAACTATTCGCTGCGCGTGCGCGGTCGCCCACGCCTATTTCCTCACGCACCGCCCCGTGAGTAGTCCCACCGGCGGGCGCCGGCGGTTACTTCTTCTTTTCGAGCTTGGCGGTGTAGCCGGCTTTCTTGATCGCGGCGATCAAGTCGTCGGTCTTTGTGCCCTTTTCTACGGTGACGGAGGCTTTGCCGAGCGAAACGTCGGCACTTTTGACTCCTTTGGTGTTCGTAAGTGCGGACCGCACTTTTGCGACACAGTTGATGGGTCAGGTCATCCCTGACACCGCCAGGTTGATGGTTTCCTGCTGCGCGGCGTCGGCGGCGTCCAGCGGCGCGCGGAGGGAACGGCTTTCGACGGCCGAACCCACCGAGGCATTGGACCCCAGCGCGAGCGCCAACCCTGTCGCAGCGAGGAGCGATGGTTTGATGAGGCTCATGATGTTGAAGGTTGAACTTCGAGGGCAGCTTAGTGGCTGTGCGGCCATTGGCAAGGACTGAAGCGCGACCCTCACTTCGCGCCGCCCGGCAACGGAACCTGCGCGGGTTGCTTGAGGTACGCAATGAGGTCGCAGATGTCCTCTTCGGTGAGGGCTTGCAGCAAGCCCTCGGGCATCATCGATAGTTCGCCACGCTGGAGCGAGGCGACTTCGGCGCGCGGGATGACGAGCGTCTCGTTGGCAGTGACGATGGTGACCGCGTTGTCGTTTTGCTCCTTCACGATTCCGGTGATCGCGCGGTCGTCCTTTGTCTCCAGGTTCCAGGTTTGATACTCGTTCGGGATGACGGCGTTGGGGTCAACGATGTTTTGGAGGATGTAGTCGAGGTCGCCGCGGTTCGAGCCGGTGATGTCGGGGCCGACCTTGCCGCCCACGTCGAACAGCGTGTGGCACTGCTGGCAGACGCGGGAAAAAACGGCCCGGCCCTTCGGCGCGTCGCCCGAAGGGCGGGCGGCGATGAGCTTTTTGAAACGGGCGATGTCCGCAAGCTTTTCAGCGTCGCTGTCGCGCACGGCGCCCCAGAGCCGGGTGACCAGCGCGTTGAGGTCGGCGTCCTTGAATTGGCGAAGCTGCCGGACGAGATCAGCGGTGAGGTCCTGTGCCGGAACCGTCTTGCTCCCGACAGCGGCCAGCAACGGCTTGGCGAACGCGACACGGGAAACCAGCGTGTTGAGGGCGTCCTTCCTCTCGGCCGCGGAGAGCGAAGGATAGACTTCGAGAATTGCCTCGGGCGTCCTCGCGTCTTCATACGCGGCCAGGCCGCGAAGCGCGCCGGCGCGGATGGCGGGATCCTTGAGCAACGCCTGGAGCGACGCGGCAAGGCCCGGCTCGCGGGCGGCGAGCAACACATCGAGCGCAGCCTGGCGGGCCTTCGGGTCGGCTTTGGAGTCGGCGAGCGTCTGTTTGAGGGCGGCGAGCGCGCTGGCGCTGCCGAAGGTGACCGAGAGCGACTGGACCAGTTCGCGCACCTGCGCGTTCGGGCTTTTGGCGAGCCTGGCGGCGATTTCCTCCCAGCCCGCGGGCATCGTCACGTGGCGCCGGCCCTTCAGCCCGCCGCTCATGCCCTTGAGGATGTCGAGGTGGAATTGCGCGTCGTCACTCGTGCCGAGCACCTGCACGAGAGCGGGCAGGGGGTCGTCGTCCTGGGCGCGCAAAGGCCATCCGAACGAAACCAGGGATACCAGAAGCAATAGCAGAATCTCGCGCAGAATAATAGCGGGCCGGTGCTTGAGTCCGCCGTCGGCTTGCGGCACCGGCGCGAGAATCACGTCACCTTCCCGCATAGCCCGGGTTGGGAGTCTTGATGAGCGTCAGCGGATACTCGGGTTCGCCCTCGCCGAAGGCACCTTGCAGACCTGCTGCGGAAAGTTCACTCCATTCGGCGGCTTCGTCCCGCAGCGTCAACGGCTCCATCCCAGCTTGCGGAATGGCTGTCTGCAACAAGTCCTCCATCCACCGGGCAAGCGACTGCAAGTCCGCAGTCGGCAGCCGCTGGATGGCGCGCTGAATTTCCTGCACGGTGCTCATGCCGCCAAAGGTAATGTTCGATTCGATTCCTGCCAAGCACCGGCTAATCCCTTGCCGCGGCCGTCTGCTTGCTCGCGGCGGTCATGCGCCGGGTGATGAATTCGCGGACTTTCGGGATTTTGGCCTTGGCCAGGAGCGGGACGGCTTTGGCCGTGCCCTGGGCAGCGATGGCTTCGGTGGCGTACCAATACATGAGGGGGAGGTTGTGATCGTCGGCGTCCTCGGCGTGGGCGAGGAGGTTTTCGAGGATGGGCAGGCGCTGCTCGATGCTCAGGCGCTGGCAGGCGGAGGCAAGGTAGAGGCGGACGACGGGGGAAGGATCCTCTTTGGCGAGGCGGGCGAATTCCTCGATCAGCGCCTTGCTGACTTCGCCGCGTTCGCACGCGATTTGGATGGACCACGCGCGTACCCACTCATTGTTGTCTTTCAGGCGGAGCGATCTCCAATCGACGTCTCCATTGCTGACGGCGTTAAGCGTCCATAGTGCGCGCAGGCGTTCCGTTAGTTCAGTGGAGTTGTCGATACGCTTAGTCAGCATCTGTGCGATCTTGTTGAATGGTGCAAGCTTCGGGTCTCCGGACTTGCTTAAATTCGCATTGATGTTTGCGCTCAATGCAAGGTTTGCCGTTCCTCGATCAAAACGTTCCTGCAAAATCCTCTGCGCGTGACGCGCGTGCCACGAGTTCTTGCTCGCGAGCAGCTTTACGAGCGCTTCATCACTCGACTTTGCCAAATCGACCTTTGGCGTCTTCGGCTTGCCGTAACCGATCTTGAAAATCCTCCCATTGCTCCGGTCGTGGGCGTCCAGATTGGGGAGATGGCACTGGTTCTTGTCGTACCAGTCGATCATGAACATCGAGCCGTCCGGGCCGGTGAGGAGGTTGATGATCTGCGACCAGCGGTCGTTGAAGTTGATGAAGTCCGCGCCGTGCTTGCCCACGAACCCGCTGCCTTCGCGCACCGGCACGTCCATGTTGATGCGCTGGCCGTGGATGTTGTTCATGAAAATCTTCCCGCGATACTCGGCCGGGAACGAGTCGCCCTGATAGACGAGGAGCCCCGCGTGCGCATGCCCGCCGCCCGCGGCGTCGCTGCGGCCGTTGCCGGCGTGCGGGCCTTTGACGCCGGCGTAGTGGACGTGATCGCCGTGCGTCTCGATGTCGCCGTAGGTATAGGGGAAATTCGGCTTGCGGGATTTGGGGTCGCGATGGCGCTCGTTGCGCGCGGTCTCGGCGAGGTCGATGCAGAAATGTTCGCCGCCCTGCCGCTCGATGCGCGCGCCCTGGATCATGTGCCAGAAGTGCGGCACCACGCACGCCTCGATGATGCATTGCCCGCGCTCGTCGAAGTCGATGCCCCACGGGTTGCTCGTCCCCTCGGCGAAGACCTCGAAAGCGTGTTTGGTCGGGTGGTAGCGCCAGACGGCGGCGTCGACCCACTGCCGCTCGCCCTCGGGCGCCCCGGGCTTGCCAACGAGCGACGGGCAAAAGACGCCGTGACAGCCGTACAGCCAGCCGTCCGGCCCCCAGGTGAACGTATTCAATGTCTCGTGCGTGTCGCGCTTGTAGTCCCAGCCATCGAGCAGAATCTTTGCTGCGCCCGCGGGCTTCGGCTCGTCCCAATCCTTCACCGGCACAAACATCAAATGGGGCGCCGCGCCAATCCACACGCCTCCGAAGCCGACTTCGATGCCGCTGATCAGGTCCTGCTTGTCCAGGAACACCGAGCGCTTGTTGAACTTCCCGTCGCCATCGGTGTCTTCGAAGATCAAAATGCGATCGCGGCCTTCGCTCTCGGGCCGGCGCTTGGGGTAATCCATCCCCTCGACCACCCAGAGCCGCCCGCGGTCGTCGATGCAAAAGGCTATCGGCTGCACCACGTCCGGCTCGCCGGCGAAGAGCGTGGCCTTGAATCCCGGCGGCAGCGTCATCTCTTTGGCGGCGGCTTCGGCTGAGAGGCCGTTGGTGAACTTCACCAGATCGGCCGGCGGCTGCGGCGTGGTGTCGGAAGGGGCCGCGGCGAGCGTGGTGGCGCAAGCAGGAAGAAGGATTGGGAGAAGGTATCGAAGTGTCGTGCTCATGCTGGGTCGAATTGCTGGATTTGTAGCCTAACTGACTTGCGGAAGGCCAAGGAAATTCAGGCCCCCCGGAGCGACGTTGTTCGTCCTGGCGCGGATCGGATGGCGCATCGCCTCCTCACCCCTCACCCCGGCCCTCTCCCCTTTGAGGGGAGAGGGAGTCGCGCACAACGATCTCCGGGAGCACTGCCGCGCACGAGCGCCGACCAACAGCCGGCCATTCTCCCTCTCCCCTCCGAGGGGAGAGGGCCGGGGTGAGGGGTGCGAAGTGAGTCGTTCGTCCCAATGTCGCTCGACGCAGGGTCACCGGCCGCGAAGGCCAAGTGTTCCGTTAAAATCCGCTTGCTGACCCGCGGCTCAACTTCGCACGCTCAGTCCGTGAACCTTTCCAAGTTGCTTGCACTCGTCGTCGCGACGGCCTTCGCGCTCATGATCCCGCCGAGCCTCTCGGCCGCGCCGGCCGTCCAGCGCGACACCAACGTCTGCACCCTCAAGCTGCTCGTGTTGAACTTCGATCCCGTGCTCACCAGCCACGGCGGGGTGCGGTTGCGCCAGCACCTGAAGTGGAACGACCCGCGCCCGATGACCACCAACCTGATGCGTTACATCCGGGAGGCCAGTGGCGGCCTTGCGCGCTACGAACTGGTTGAGTGGATCGACGTGAACGCCTTCCCGCAAAAGCGCGACAAATTCCGCTACGACGAGGAGAGCTTTTTGACAATGTGGAAGAACAAGAAGACCGCCCACCAGCCGGACAGCGTGAGCTACGCGGCCATTTTCAAGGAGCTGAATCTCGTCGAGCGAGTGCAACGAGAAAACATCCGCGACATCTGGATTTGGGGCGCGCCCTATTTCGGCACGGACGAATACGCGATGAAAATTCCCGGCGACCTGACTTTTTATCCCACTGACAATGTTTGGTTCTACCGTCCGTACGACATCCCCGACTGCGGCCACACGGTCTGGGTGATGGGCTTCAACTACGAGGTCGGCGAGGACAATGCGCTGCACAGCTTCGGCCATCGTTGCGAAGGCATCCTGTCGCTCACCGCCGGCCGCGGCGTCTGGAAGGGCGAAGCCGGCGCGACCAACGCCTGGAGCCGCTTCACGCGACAGGCGGACAAATTCCCCGACGACGCGCACGTCGGCAACGTTCACGGCGGTCCGAACGCCAAAGGCGGCTACGACTACGGACAAACGAACGTGGTGCCGTCCGGCGCCGACGACTGGCACAGTTTCCCACACCTGACCGGGGCGAAGAAACCCGTCAGCGCCGCCACCTGGGGCAAGCCCCATCACCTGAACTTCATGAAATGGTGGCTCGACCACCTCCCGAAAAACACCGGCGTCACCGACGGCTTCTACAACAACTGGTGGCGCTACATCGTGGACTACGACGAAGCGGTGAAATCATTGCCGCCTCCGGACGGCAAGCCGCACAAGGCGAAGGTGGCGATGTACTGAATCAGCGCAGAGTTTGGCTGTGGTTCGATAGGGCGGCTCATTCGGCGGGTCATTTCGTTTTGCGCTTCTCCGGATTACGATTATGCCATGGCGATTGTGTGGACAATCGCCAGCCGGCCTGAGGGCCAGGCTTTTGTCCTTCGATTTGAGTCATGACTCCATCGGACCGATCCCCTTCCACCCTGGTCACGCGCACCGATTCGACTAAGACCCACGGCTCCATGACGAGGAACTTCATCCCAACTCGGACACCTTGGTTGGTTCCTGCGTCGAGAGTCACCGTAGTGTCCTTGAACTTCCACTCGGCGACGCTGGGCCGAGTCGTGGAAGCGCCAATAGCGGCGATCGTTGCTTCAATTGGCTCTGTTAACAAATACGAGCGATATTCCTTCGGCACGCTCGGAAATCCGCCGGTTTCCTTCTGCTCATCTCCCCGGCGTAAAAGGTAGAAACCGTAAACATGATTGCGGGGTTCTCGCCCATTGTTCACGTCGTTGCAAAAGCCCACGATGTCATCGGCAGGCACGAGATACCGACGAGGCCCCCACGAAACTGGAATCAACTCGGATGCGATCCCCTGGAAGCCCTGCCTCTTGTTTTCGAACGTGAAAGAAAGGCGAATATGACCGTTGGTCCACGTCGCTGTTCCGTAGTTCCTGTCGTATAAGCCCAGGCAACCGTGCCACTCGAACACGTATCCCGCATCGCGAGCGATAGCGAGGGTAGTATTCACTCCCCTGCCGTCCCCGGCGTAATATTCGCCAGCCCATTCGTGGTCTCCGAGTTTCTTAATCTCCTCAAGGATGTTGCTCCGGTTGGTTTCCGCGGCTCTCTCTGCCACTTTCGAGAACTTGACTCGGTCTCCTTCCGCAGCCACCGCCGCGCCAGCCAAGAGCAGTACGATGCTGAATTGTAGGTTAATCGTTATCATACTCTGATTAAACGATTCAGAACTCTAAAAGTTCTTGACCAACAGATTACAGCTTCACTGCCCTTCCGCTATCCGCGCGCCGACGGTCGCCAGTTCGGCCAGGCGGTCGGGCGCCTGCCAGGCGGCCCAGCAGAGGCCGCGCAGGGCCAGGACGCGGAAGACGGGGTCGTCGAAGGTCCAGTTGTAGTGACCGGGGATGGCGACGAAGACGCGGCCTTTCCCGGCTTCACGGGTCCAAATCTGTGGTTGCGGCTGGCCATCCTCGACGGAACTGGCAATGAGCTTCACGTCGGCGGGATTGCCAATCCATTGCCAGTAGGTTTCGTCGATAAAGTTTTCCTTCGTGAAGCTGGCCGGGATGAAACCGCGGGTCAACGGGTGCTCGGCAAAGACGAAGTCAATCGGGCCGTGTCGGTACTTGAGTTTCGGGCCGTTCGACGCGAGACCAATGCGCTTGGCGAATTCCGCCGCCTGTTCGCGCGCTTCGACGGCCCAGTGGAAGTAGGCCGCGCCGCCGCCTCGGGCGAGGTAGGCGTCGAGTTCCCTGGCGCGCGCTTCGTTCCAGCCGGGGTTGTTGTTGAAGAAGGCGATGACGTGCGCCTTGGCGAATTGCTCCGCGCTCGGCCAGATGTGCGCGGTGTCCACCGTGACGCCATCGGCCAGCGCGAGGAGCGTGGACCAGCGCTTCTTCCACAGCGGGTAATCGTGCTCGCCGCGGCCGTGGTCCTTGGGGCCGTCGCAGAGGACAATGTGCATCTGCGTAGCAGCCGACGTGAGGAGGCTCTGATCTTCCTTGCCTCACAAATCTGCGAG
>CAZZAQ010000202.1:0-7612 GCA_964652165.1 uncultured Bifidobacterium sp. | reverse complement strand
CGGCTTGGCTGTCCTGCAGCAGGCCCGCCGAGGCCTGCCGGTGTGGATGGTGACCGCCAGCCGCGGCAAGCACGTGCGAGCCGAGCCGATCGCCCTGCTCTACGAGCAGGGCCGCGTCAGGCACGCGGGCACTTTTCCCGAGCTCGAGGATCAGCTCTGCGCCATGCGGCCCGACGGCTATGCCGGCGCCGACAGCCCGGATCGGCTCGATGCGCTGGTGTGGGCACTGACCGAGCTGTCCGGCCCGGCCAAGATCGCGTACCTGGTAGGCGGCGGCCGGACCTGGACAGGAGCAGTTCGTTGGGATGTTCCTGCGCGGGCCAGCGGGCGACGAGCTGGTGCTTTGCCAAATCGATGACGGCGACGGCGGATTGTCCCCACAAGCTGACGTAGAGTCGCCCGCGCTTTTCATCCAGGGCGCAGCCGTAGGGGAATGGATCATCCGGCGAGGCGGATTCCAGCAGCGCCTCGGCACGCTTCGTGATCGCGGCTTCATCGTCATCCTTGGCCGGCGGCAGGGTATGTCTCACGCGGCTGGCGGCGTTGGTGCTAAGAGGGATCTCGGCGGTAATGCGGCCGTTATCGAGGATGCTCACGGTGTGTCCCCAAACACTCGCGACGCAGACCCGCGAACCATCGGCGCTAACCGCGAGGCCGGCGGGGACGTAGCGTTCCTTTCGATCGGCGATTTTGAGTTCCTCGTGACCGTTAAGATAGCCCTCCTCGAACCGGAACGAGTGGACCACTTCACTGCCTGCGCCGGAACAAAAGAGTTTTCGGCCATCGCCCGAGAACGCCAGGCCGTAGAACGCCTCGTCGATGACGACGCGGGAAACGACGCGATCCTGTTCCTTCTCCTTCTCCTTGTCCTTCTCTTTCCCCAGTTCGATGATGAAGATTTCGTTTCTGCCGTGGCCGCAATGGAGCACTGCGGCGTACTTGCCCGCGGGGTGCAGCGCGATGTTCACCGGGAAATCGCCCAGCAGCAGTTGCTTGCCGGCCGGGCGAAGAAACCACTGGGTGGGCAGTCGCACGCCGCCGTCCCAGGTCGGTCCGGGCACCGCCGGGCCTCTGGAGGCGGAAGCGGGCACGGGTTCCTGGATCGAGGAACAGCCGGCGAGGGCCAGGAGGCACAGGGCAGCAGCCAAATGAGAAGCGGGGCGCATAGGTCGCGGCGGTTTATGCCAGCGGGTCGGTTCACGGTAAAGCGGGTTCTGCGGACCGAGTTCTGCGGGGGCGCATCCCGGCACTGCGATTGAGGTCAGATTCAGCCCCGCGGGTAGGGCGCGTCGCTCCGCGCGCGCCGCGGTGCGCCAGGCAGAGCGATTCGCCCAAGCACCACGGCAGGTATTCACACGACAGCGGCGCGCGCGGAGCGACGCGCCCTACCCCTGCATTGGCCGATTCGCAGCCGCCCTGAACGGCGGGGCATCGCAGGGTCCGGATGCGCCTCTGCTCTCCTCCTTTAGAAAATCTTGCTGGCTTTGGACGCGTATTTTTGCAATATATCTGCCGATACCCAACCTCAAACCGTTACTTGCGTGAATACTCTGGTCATCCGCTTAAGCGTTACCGCTTTGCTCTGCCTCTCATTCGTCGCTCGTGGGCAGGTTGTCCTGAGCGTCGATATCAAGGACCGCACCGATACGCTCGCCGGCTCTCCATTTCCAGGATTCAGCGCGTTCCTGATCGATTCGGTCGGAAGCGCCACGGCCATTCAAACGGCCCCCACCGTGCGCACCTTCGGGGCGCTTACCGTCACGTTGGCTGGTGTCGGCGCCACGACGGGCTATGACGACCGTCAACGTGGGGCGCCCGTCAATGCCGGCTCGTTCTCCCAGGAACTGCTGCTGCGCGACTTTGTGTTTTCCCGCGACGTGGGCACGGGCGGGTTGGACGTGACGATCGACGGTCTGACACCCGACGGGTCGTACAAAGTAACGTTGTGGTCTTACGACAATTCGAGTCTGGGCACTCGCGTCTCGGATTGGTTCGCCAACGGCACATTGGTCCGGGGGGATTACACGTTCAGCGCCCACGACGGACAGTCAGTACAGCTTCAATTTCCCGGCGACGGCCACGGGGACCGGGCAGTTGATCATCCAGGGACGACGCAAGCCCAGCGTGAACGCTGCCGGCGCGCAAGATTTCGGTGTGTTCCTGAACGCGCTCCAGGTCGAAATCGGGCTGCCGGATCCGCCCACCATCGCCGCCGAGCCACAACCTCAATCGCTCTTTGAGGGCGACCACGCGGTCTTCACTTGCCTGCCTGCCGGGACCTCTCCCATTTCCGTCCAATGGTATCATGGGATGAATCCCGGGGAGAACCCGATCGAAGAACCAATTGACACGAACACCACCCTCGTAATCTTTTTTGCCTCGGCGGGCAACGCCGGCGGTTATTCGATGATCGCCACCAGCCCCTACGGCAGCGCGACCAGCCAGGTGGCCATGTTGACCGTTACTCCCGTGGGGAACCTCGCCAGCGGCCTCGTGGCCCATTGGCCTCTGGATACCCTCGGTTCGAGCACTCCTGATGTGACTCCGAACATGAACGATCTCTTTCAGGCGAACATGGACGCGATCAACGTCGAAGAAGGCCGCTTCATCAGCGCGCTCCGTTTCAATGGCGCCGACGAATACGTCGCGCGCACCAACAACGGAACCACCGGCCTCCCCCTTTACGGATCTCCGGCCTATTCCGTGGCGATGTGGGTCAATGGAAATGGCACCGGCCAGAATGACCGGCGCGTCTGGTCGGAATCGGCCGATACGAACAACAGCCCGCTGATGACCATCGGCACGCACTCGGCGGGCACCGACGGCACCGTGGACATCTTCCTCCGTGGCAACTCGGGCGCCAATCCGATCAATCACCGCCGCACCAGCCTCATCGCCTTCGACGGCTCGTGGCACCACATCGCGTGGGTGGACAACAACGGCTCCGGCCGAGTGTACGTGGACGGTGTGCTTGACACGAATAACTTCAATTACGCCCGCGTCCCACTCCAAGGCAACATCATCAGCCTCGGCGCGGTGGTCCGCACCAATGTGGTCGCCCAATACAATGGCCTGATCGACGACGTTCACGCCCGGCGCCGAGCGCTTTCCGAGGAGGAAGTGCGCGTGGTAATGGACCAGCCACCGCCAATACCGCCGCCGTCCATCGCATCGAGGAGCGGAGCGACGCTGCCTTCGGTTTCTGGAGCGAGGTGATGGGCGTCAACTTCAGCATCCCCAGTGGCAACAACATTACTGCGACGTTCCCGGTGCCCGTGGGTGGCCAGCGCTTCTACCGCGTGGGTTTCTGACGGGGCTCGTCCTGTGATTATTCCAGATCTTCGCCACGAGCTGCCTGTCCGGAACGCAGGAAGGTTTTGATTAGTTCGCCCTCGCCGCACACAATCAACTCAGGGAATCGCTTGAACCATCGGCCTTCGGGCACTTCGGGCTCTGTCTCAAGCCAGTCGAACAGCAATTCCAGTTGGTCGGTGGCGATCTCCCGCTGCCGAACGCGGTCAACCAAATGGCGGAACAGGGATCGAGGAAGGTTTCCCCGTCGAACTTTAGGCATGCGCCGGATCGCCGTAGAAGCCGCGTTCCAATTCTTCCTTCAGGCGAGCCACCTCGGCGGGATCCGTCGAGGCGACCATGCGGTCGGCAAGGCGTCGGAGTTGCTTTGGACTGAGGCGAGGAGTGGGCTTTTTCGTTCGCGAAGCCTTTGCTTTGACTTTCACGTTTTGCATTGCGACCGCACCATAATGCATCCTTTGGGTCGGCTCAAGCCGCAACCTTGGCCCCGCCTGGCCGGTGTGGGTCAGGAGGTGCCTGGTCCGACGGGGGGCGCGCCAAGCTGCACTCGCCCGGGATTCGCATCAGCAACCCGGTTTGCCGCGCCTCAACCCGCATGATAAGCTTTCCGCGATCCAGCTCATGAAGTTCCTTCGGATCACCCTGCTGCTCTGCCTGACGCTATCTGCCGCGGACTCCTTCGGCGCAATTCGCATCACCGAATTCCTCGCCGAGAATGACGGCGGGTTGCGCGATGCGGACGGTCAAACGCCCGACTGGATAGAACTCCACAACGACGGTACGTCGCCCGCCAGCCTGGCGGGCTGGCATCTCACCGACTCGCCGACAAACCTGACCCGATGGACCTTCCCCGCGACCAGCCTCAGCCCCGGCGCGTTCGTCGTCGTGTTCGCCTCCGGCAAGGACCGCGCGGTGGCGGGCGCGGAATTGCACACCAACTTCCGCCTCGAAAGCAGCGGCGGTTACCTCGCGCTCGTGCAACCGGACGGAGTCACCGTGGCGCAAGCCATCAGCTACACTGCGCAGCGCGTCAACGTTTCATCGGGCCTCGGGCGCGTGGCGACGGCGCTGCTCGCCACGGGCGCGGTGGCGCGCGTGCACGTACCTGTGGACGGCACGCTCGGGCTGAATTGGACGACGCCCGGCTTCAACGACGTGGATTGGTTCGCCTCCAACTCGCCCGTCGGCTTCAGCGTCAGCGCGACTGCGAGCACCTTGCTATCGGTCGATTTCAACGATCGGGCAAATGATCCCGCAACCAATACCCAGCCAGGGTTTCAGTCCTTTCTGATCAATTCCAACGTGAGTTCCGGCGCCATCCAGACGAACGCCACCATCCGCTCGTTCGGTGGCATTTCACTCACGCTTTCGAACACCCCTCCTTTCGGATACGACGACCGCCGGCGCCCCACGCCCACCGACAGCGGCGCATTCACGGAGGGGTTCTTGCTGCGCGACTTCATCTTCGCGCAAGACAACGGCGCCGGCGCCACGGGCGGGTTGGACGTGGCAGTTTCCGGCCTTGCGCCCAATCGCGGGCACCGGCTCACCATCTGGTCGTTCGACTCCGGCAGCACCGGCAGCCGCGTGTCCGACTGGTTCGCCAACGGCGCGCTTGCGACGAATAACTACACCTTCGACGGACTCAACCTGCCGACCGTCAACTCACAATACCGCTTCTCCATCGACACAGCCTCCGATGGGACGGGCGGCATTCTGCTTTCAGGCCGGCGCGACGCGGCGAACACAAGTTTCGGCGTCTTTCTGAACGCACTGCAAATCGCCGAACTGACGCCGGCGCCTGCCGGCAGCGGCCTGGCCAGCCTGATGTTGAGCAACAACGCCACGGCCTACCTCCGCCTGCCGTTCAACCTGGCCGATCCGGCCGCCGTCTCCGCCCTCACGCTGCGCATCCGCTACAACGACGGCTTCGTGGCCTATCTCAATGGCCAGCAGATCGCAGCTCGCAACGCGCCCGGGTCGCCCGCGTGGAATTCCGCCGCTACGGCCCCGCATTCAGCGGCCGTGGCCGAGGACATCGCGCTCACTGCCACGCCCGGCCTGCTGCTCACCGGAGCCAACGTCATCGCCATTCACGGCTTGAACGTGAGCGCGACGGAACTCGACTTCACCCTGGCCCCCGAACTGTATGCCGAACAGTTCACCCCGTCCGCCGATCGCTACTTCCAACCGCCCACGCCTGGCACGAACAACGCGACGGGCTACACCGGGCTGGTGGCCGACACCAAGTTCAGCGTGAACCGCGGCTTCTACGAAACCCCCTTCGCCCTGTCCATTTCCTGCGCCACCGCCGGCGCGGCGATTTACTACACCACCAACGGCAGCCCTCCCTCGCCCACGAACGGTTTTTCGTTCGGCATCCCGATCCCCATCTCGCGCCACGGCTTCATTCGCGCCGCGGCCTTCAAGGCCGGCTTCGTCCCGAGCGACATCGACACGCACACCTATATCTTCCTGCGCAACGTGCTCCGGCAGTCGAACAACATCCCGAATTACCCGACGACGTGGGAGTCCAGCTATCCCGCCGACTACGAGATCGATTCGAACATCGTCAATCATCCGTTCTACGGCCCGACTCTCAGCAACAATCTGCGATCGATACCCGTCCTCAGCATCGTCACCGAGCACGATGGCCTTTGGGGTCCGGTGCGCGGCATTTACACCCACGCCAGCAGCACGCACGACCTGGAACTGGGCCAGGATTGGGAACGGGCCGCCAGCGCGGAACTGATCCTGCCCGAGGGCGCGAACGGCTCGACCGCTTTCGCCGTCAACTGCGCCGTGCGCATGCAAGGCAACGCCAGCCGCGATAATGCCCGCACACCCAAACATTCCTTCCGCCTCCTGTTCAAGAGCGACTACGGCCCCAGCAAACTGCGCTACGACTGGTTCCCCGGCCCGGTCGAGCAGTTCGACAACATCGTGCTGCGCGCCGTCGGCTTCGTCGATGCCTGGCCATCACGCTACTCGGACACCTCCACGTACATCGATGCGGCGACGGGACAAGCCTGGCGCGGCCAGCGTTACCGCCCCGAGACGAGCACCTATTTGCGCGACGTCTTCGCCAAGGACTCCCACCGCGACATGGGCTGGACCGCCAGCCGCAGCGGCTGGGTTCACCTTCACATCAACGGCCTATACTGGGGGATCTACAATCCGAGCGAGCGCCTCGACTCGTCGTTCATGGCCGAACATTTCGGCGGCTGGCAATCCGACTGGGACGTGCTCGTCGGCAATGATTTTTCCCCGAACGACGCGCTGGTCGCCGACGGCAGCAAGAACGACTGGAACGGGCTCATGGCAATCCTCAATGCCGGCATCACCAGCGAATCCGCCTATCAGTCCGTCGCGCAGCTCGTGGACCTCGACAATCTCATCGACTACTTCCTGCTCCACATCTTCATCGAAGCGGAGGACTGGCCGCACCATAACTGGTACGCCGCGCATCGCCGCGCCAATTCCACCAACGGCATGCCGGCGACAAAATGGCAATTCTTCACCTGGGACCAGGAAGTCTCGCTGGATCGCAACGTGCGGCGCGACCGCACCGGCGTGAACAATGTCGATACGCCCGCGCGCATTTACTCGCAGCTTCGCGCCTGGGCCGAGTTCCGCCGGCAGTTCGGCGACCGCGTCCACAAACATCTCTTCAACGACGGCGCGCTCACGCCGTCCAACTGCGTCGCCCGCTTTGCCGCGCGGGCCGCGGCCATCACCAACGCCCTGGTGGGCGAGTCCGCCCGCTGGGGTGATGCGCGCGAATTCACCATCGGCGCCAACCCCGGCACTGGGCAGACCTTTACCCGCGACGAATGGTGGAAGCCGGAGCTGCAAAAACTTTGGACGAATTTCTTCCAAAGGCTCCCCGCCGACAACGTGGCCCGCTTGCGCGCCGCAAACCTTTATCCACTGCTCGGCGCGCCTTCCTTCAGCCAGTTCGGCGGCGCGGTCTCGAATGGATTCACGCTCACGCTTTCGCACACGAACGCGACAGGCGTGATTTACTTCACCACCGACGGCTCGGACCCGCGCACCTACGGCACCGGCGCGGTGGGAGGCGGCGCGCAAGCTTATTCGTCGCCCGTGCCAATCAATACAACGACGATCGTCCGCGCCCGCGTCCTAAGCGGGGCGAACTGGAGCGCGCTCGTCGAGGCGACCTTCTATCCCCCGCAGGATCTGTCGAAGCTTTCGCTGACGGAAATCATGTACAACCCGCCGCCTGTGGGCATTACCAATGGCGATGCCTTTGAGTTCCTCGAATTGAAGAATGCCGGGA
>CAZZAQ010000201.1:5016-7617 GCA_964652165.1 uncultured Bifidobacterium sp. | reverse complement strand
CCTGGAGGAAACCCGCCGCCGCCAGGCCGAGTTCACCCGCGGACGCCAGGAAATGGAACAGCACCTCACGCGCGGCATCGGTTTGCTCGAGGAGGCTGAATTCGCTTCGCGCCGCGACGCCGAGCAGATGTCCAAGTCACTCGTGGACCTGCGCGAGGCGCTCCTCAAAATCCAGACCATCCACGAGGAGACGTGGACGAAGGACAATCTGAACGCCGAGCTGACCCGCGCGCTGACAGCCATCGAAAACGGCCGCATGGAGTGGAACTCAGCCCGGCTCAAGTTTCCCATCCTCTCGGGCGCAAGCGCCGCGCCCGCCGAGAACCCGCCGGCCGCGCCCGGCCAGTCGCTGGAAAATCTGCTCCAGCAAAAAAGCTACGCCGAGTTGTGCAAGCTCGGCCTGGCGCTCACGTGGCCCATCGTTTTGGCCGCGCTTGCGATTTTCCTCGTCCTGCTCCGGCGGTGACTGATTTGACATGGGGTTGTTCAAGAAAAAGCACGATCCGTTCTCCCAGCGCGCCGCCGACCTCAACGAGCAAATCGCCGCGCTGGAGGCGCAGATCAAGCAACTGACGGAGGAGCAGGCGCCGGCGACCCATACGCCGGCCGCCGCGCCGCCGCCCCCCTCCGCGCAGCCCCGCCTTCGATCCACTGCCAAGCCCCGCGGTGCGCAGCCCGCGTCCGTCCCGGAACCTGCCGCCGCGCCGCCTCCGCAGGAACCCATTTTCGAGGAGGTCGACCAGCAACGCATCCAGGTCCAGCAGGAGCAGGCGACCTCCGGCGACCTCAACGCGCTGGGCGTGCGCAAGCACGACCTCGTCGCTTTCTGGCGGCGGCTCACCGCCCATTTTCGCGGGCCGTCCACAACGAATCCCAAGCTGGTGAACTATCTGGCCGCCGGCAGCATCCAGGGCCTTCGGCCGATGCGCTACGAGAAGCGCGTGGCGCGGAACCGGTTCCTGTTTCTCGCGGTCATTATCGCACTGGTGTTGTGGGGGCTCGTTTCAATCTATTTGAAGAAGTCCTAGACGCCGTTTCTCACGATGAAAATGATCATTCTGTTTGGCGTGGTCGTTGTGATACTCGCCGCCGTCGCGCTGGTCATCTTTTGGAAAAGCGACGGATGACGAGGACGTTTTCCATTTCCACCGAGGCCGGTGAGTTCGTCGCTTATTTCTCCGAACTCGGGCTTGCAGGGATCGCCTTTCCAGGCCGGAAGAGAGTTGAGAGTCGAACTGAGTTGAGAATTGAGAAACCATCCCGTCCTCAACTCTCAACACGAATTCCTCTCAACTCGCTTGCCGACAGCCCCGAGTTCCACCGCTGGGAACGGCTGACCGCAATCGCCCTTCGGGCCGCGCTGGCGGGCAAGCCAGCCGGGAGGCTGCCTCCATTCGACTGGCGCGGCGCGACGGAGTTTCAGCAAAGCATTTGGCGGGCCCTCTTGCGCATTCCAACCGGCCGCACGCGCACCTACGCGGAACTGGCCGCCGCCGCCGGACATCCGCGGGCCGTTCGCGCCGCCGGCAGCGCCTGTGGCGCCAATCCGATTCCCGTGCTTGTCCCGTGCCACCGGGTGGTTGCCTCCGGCGGTAAACTTGGCGGATTCTCAGGCGGCCTCGACTGGAAACGGCGGCTGCTCGCGCGCGAAGGCGTGGAGCGTGAGGCAGGAATGACCACGGATTGCACGGATAACACGGATTAGGGAGATGCTCCGCTCTCCATCCGTGAAATCCGTGTGATCCGTGGTCAATTCGTTGCGGAGAAAATCTTTCTTTGCGTTCTCTGCACTGCAATCCATCCGAATCCTCGCGCGCGGCGCGGAATTGGCCAAGGCAATTGAACCACAGAGAAGCGGCGGTCACCGAGAAACGCCGGTGGATGCCGCTCTGTGTCCGCCGCTTCTCCGTGGTTCAATACAGCCTCACCTTTGGTTGCGGCTTCGCTGCGCTGTGTTCTTTTGCGGTTCATTCAGCGCGGCCGAGTCAGTTGGAAACCAATGCCGCCGGCCTCACGGCCCCAATTGGCGGAAGCGGTAAAATCGCTGGCTGTCCCCGGGGGCGATGCGTTCGACGACAAAGACGCGTCGGGCCTGTGAACGCCCGGGAATCGATCGCACGTCGGCCCACGAACCGCCGACGATGGAGGGACTCGACTCCAGCACCGATCCCACGGCCGCCTCCAGAGTCCAGCCGAGCACGAATTGGTTTTGCGGAACGAGATTCACGGATTCGACCGCAAAGCCGGCGCCGCTCGGGGCCTGAACATACTTCGAGCCTGCCGTGAGCGCCGGAGTGATGATTCGGTAGGAACGCTGCGCGCCGCCGGCCGGCAACGGGTCGATCAGTTCCACCTCCAGCACCGGGTGCGGCGCAAGAACGTCCGCCAGCTTCGTCCACACGCCGGACTTGAGGTCGTCGCAGAAGAGCACGGTATAGCCGCGGTTCGACACGGCGGCGAATTGGAGCGACACAGCGGGGTTTGCGCCGCGCAGGAGTTCGATGGAGCGGAACCGCAGCACGCTCTGAGCGGAGGTTGGATCCGTGCCGGCGAGGAACTCCTGGAGGTTGGCGAACCCGTCACCGTCGCTGTCGAGCGCCG
>CAZZAQ010000201.1:0-5006 GCA_964652165.1 uncultured Bifidobacterium sp. | reverse complement strand
CCCACTCCGCCTCCGCCTCCTCTGCCGCCGCCGCGTCGGAAGCGTCGGCAGGGTTAAGACCGTAGGCCAGTTCCCAGGAGTTGAACATGCCGTCGCCGTCGGTGTCCTGCGTGGGCAGGCCGGGAGAGGGCTGTGTGGCGACCCAGTTCACGGGGTCGTTTCCGTAGGCGGTGGCCTGCACGCGCTGCAAGCTCGTCCCGCCGCCGTCGGCCGACGCCGGCCAGGGCGGGGCGTCGGAATAACGGACGCGTTCGACGAGGACATAGGGGACCAGGCCGGCGTCCGGATCGGGCGGCAGTTGCGGCGCGTCGGGCTTGTAGAGTTCGACGTTATCGGCGTCGTTGGCGAGTTTGCCGAGGAAGGGTCCGAAGAGCGGCACGCCGGCCGGCACGCCGAACCTGGCCTGGAACGAGGCGGCCCTCGTGGCGTTCGTATTCGGATCGAAGTTCAACACGAGCAGCAGGCCGTTGCCGGGCAGCGTGACTCCAGGCGGGAAGTCGAAATCCACGGCATCGCGCAGCCGCCAGGTGTTGCTGGGGAACAACGGGTGGAATAGCGCCACCGGCACCGCGGTGATGTTTTGCAACTCAATGAACTCGTCGGCGCTGTTGTCCTGACCGCCCACGTCGGGAGGATGGTAGTGGATTTCGCTGATGACAAGTGGGCCGATCCTGGGACCGGAATTTGCCGCGCCCGTGCCGGTGCGGAATTCGAGGATGTTCGCGGGTTCATCGACGCCGAAAGTGCGTTGGTTCATCGCCACGAACTCGACGCCCACGCTCGTTTCGTAACGGCCGAAGGAGACCCGATCCTCGGCAGCGCCGAACCTCACCGTTGCGCGGAATCCGGTGAGCGCGCCATTCGTGTCGGCGGCGCTCAGCCAGACTTCGTCGCCGCGGGCCGAGTTCAGCGAGAAGCTGAGCGGATCGCCGGGGATGGGATTGAACTGGGTTTCGTAGAGCACCACGAACTCGTTCGCGGGGAGCATCGTGCCGTCCGGGATTCGGAGTTTCTTCAGGTTATTCTCGGTGTCGCTCGGGAAACAGAAGCTGAGATCCACGTCCACGCCGGTCAGGTTGCGCAGTTCGATGGCGTCCTCGAACGGCTCGTCGGTGTGCGTGAGGACTTCGTTGATGACGACGTTGGTGAGCGGGAGGAAGTTGGCATCGCCCGGCGTCGACGTGGAAGGGAAGCTGACGATCAACGGCGCGCCGTCGGGCAGGCGGCCTTCCGAGACGGCCTCGAGTTGCGGGCCGAAGGTGACATCGTCGATGCGCCCGCCGGCGGCATCCGCGATGCCGAGAGCCTCGCCCTGGGTGCCGTCGAGCCGGAAATTGACGTGGTCGGCGCCGGCGTCCGTGTGTTCGTCGGCGACGAAACGCTGGAAGCCGCGCAGGCCGGTGGCGATGAACGAGAGCGCCGCAATCGGGTGCTTCATGCGGTTGTCCAAATGGTCCGTGAGATGGAGACCGCCCAGCGCGACCGGTTGCGGTTCGGGATTGTAAATCTCAAACCAGTCGTCCCCGCCGTCCGGGTTGGCGAGCCACTCGTTGACTTTGAGCGACGCCGGATTGCCGAGGGCGGCGGCGATGTTCGCGCCCGCCAGCGTCGGGATATTGAGCGCCCACGGGCCGCTGGCGTCGGGCACGCGGCCAATCGAAAAGTCCGGCGCCTGGACGCCGAACTCGATGGAGCTGAGCTGCCCGCCGCCGTTGGCCGGCTTGTCGTAAAGGTGGAGGCCGCTCCCGGTCGCCTTGAGGCCGAAGCCCGTGTTGTTGGTGCCGGCTGGAATATCGCCGTCGAGGCGAATCGTGCGGTAGCCCAGCGGCGGAATCATGGTGCCGGCCGGGAAGACGTACCGCCGCGCATTGAACGTGTCATCGGTCAGGCTCATGTCGCCGAGGTCGACGGCGTTGGTCGAAGGATTGTAGATCTCGGCCCAATCCGGCGTGGAACCGTCGGGCTCCCTGAAGCTGACGTTGTTGGCGAGGATTTCGTTGAGGACAACGTTCAGGTTCGTGCCGGTGGGTTGCGGGTTCGCCGAGCCGGGATTGGGCGTCGTGAAATAGCCGAGCGTCGCGCTGCCGCTGGGAACGCGGCCCTGCGACACCCCAATCGTCTGCGGTCCGTATATTACGCAGTCGATGAGGTTCAGTTGGGGATCCGAAAGCGCGATGGCGCCCTGCTCGGAGGCGAGCTGAAAGTTCAGGTGCAACGCCCCAAGGCCGGGCTCGCCGTCCGCGGTGAACACGGTAAAGCCGCCCGCAGCCACGAAGCTGAGCGGCGAGATCGCGTGCATCCCGGGCAAGCCCGAAGGCTCGTCGCTCAGGAACAGGCCGCCCAGCGGCGCCGGCAGCGGAGCGGAATTGAACAACTCGACGAAGTCGGCCACAAACGGCGGCCGCGGGCTGGCGAGCCATTCGTTGATCCGGAGGCTGTGCGGGTCGCCCGTGCCCGCCGCGCGGTTCGATGTACCGAATGTCGGATGCGTCAGCGACCAACCGCCGACGGGGACCCGGCCGATGGACAAATCCGCGAGCTGCGGTCCCCACGAAACGGCATCGAGCAACGCGCCGCCTCGGCTGTTGCGATCAAAGAGCAGCAACTGGTCACCGTCGGCGTCGAGGTTGAAGCCGAGATGAATTCCCGGATTTTGAGCGCTATCGGCGTAGAGCACGAGATGCTGGCCGGCGGCGATGGTGACGTTCGGGAAAACGAACTTGTTCGGCGCCGCCGGGTCGTCGGTGAGCCGGACGCCGTTGAGGTTGATGCCCGAGGCGCCCGCGTTGTAAAGCTCGACGATATCCGGGAACGTGCCGCTGTGGTTCACGGCGGAGACGTTGCGTGCGAGGACTTCATTGATTCGAAGCGGCTGCGCTGTGGTATCGACTGTCCACCGGCGCGAGGTGGTGACGAGCGCATCGGCGCCCAGCACTGGATCGTCCTGGTAGAGACCCGAATCGCGACGGCCGACGACATCGACGGAGTGCGGGCCGTTGGGCAGAGCACTGAGCGAGATCGGCGTGGCCACGGGCGTTGCGGCACTCCAGGCTCCGCCGTCCAGACGCCAGCGGTAGTGCGTGTAGCCGGAACCGTTCGGGAAACCCACCGTGGGGATTCCACTGCCGCTCCGGGCGGTTCCAACGGTGAGCGTCGCGGTGGTCCGCAGCGTCACCGCCTCCGGTTCGCCGGAAATGGACACGCCGGGTGGGATGACGCCGCCTTTGTCGCGGCCATTTGGTCCGGAACCGCGCGCGGGAGATCCGGGCGCGAGGCTGAACCATTCGCGCATCACCTGCGCCTGCGCCCAACTGGTGAACGCCGTCTCGGCGAGTTGGGGGACGTGAACCAGCATCGGGTTGTCCGTCGAGTTGCCGCCGCCGGGGCCGGCCCACGCGAACGGCATGAGGTTGTTCGAAAACGTCACGGATGCGGCCGTCAGATTGCGCACGAGCTTCTCGCTGTCGACGATGATGTTTCCTTCCAGATACATGCCGGCGGCCTCGGCGGTGCCGTCGTCGGCGAAGTTCACCACAGCGGCGTCCGTGTCCATGCCGCCCACGCGCGTCTGGCGGACGATGGTGTTGTTGAGCAGAGTGTAGAAGTTGCCCTGTTTGGCGGTCGCGGCCTGGTCGCAGTCGAAGAAGAGGTTGCCCACGAGGGTGAGTTCGGAAGTCTGGCCGCTGTCGTTGCCGCCGCTGACGGCGCTGGAGGAATCGGGTGAGCCGTTGCGATGGGCGTGCAGGAAGATGTTGCCTTCGATCCAGGCGTCGGTGCCGTCGAGGTCGAGGATGTCGTCGCCGGAACCGGTGAACACATTATTGATGAACTCGACGATGGGACCGGGCCGGTTGCCGCCGGTGAAATCGACCGTGTCATTGTAGCCGTTGGGCGCGCCGAAGAAATTGCGGAGGAAGAGGCCGCGTCCGCCGCTCTTGATGCCGCCGGTGCCGTGAACCAGCTCGAAGGCCGCCGTGGCCGTCGGGAAGACGCACTCGCTGACGACAAACGAGGAGCCATCCAGCGAAACGTATTGGCGGTCGGTCGAGCCGAAGGTGAGATGGTCCAGGAACACCGTGCCGCCAGCGGAGTGGATGGCCGTGGCGCTGTTGCCCTCGAAGTGCGCGAAGGCGATGCGCGTTTCGGGCGAGCCGGCGCCGCCATTGATCGTGACGCCGCCCCAGCCCCCCGCCGTGCCGGGCTGGGCGGCAAAACGGATGCGCTGCGTGTCGTTGCCTTCGGCGAGCAGCCGGCCCTGGACGGTGAGCGCGGCGCCCGGCGCGAAGTAGAGCGTCGTGCCTGGCTGAATCGTCAGCGTGCTGCCGGCCGGGACGACGAGGGTGTTGGCGGCCAAATACGGTCCGCCGCCCGCGGAAAGGATTGTGTTCGTGCCGAGCGTGCCGCTCAGCGCATCCACGGAGTTGTCGTCATAGAGCACGTCAACCGTCGCGCGATCGATCTCCGCGCCGGAGGCGTCGAGCGCCTGCACCAGCACGCGATTGATGCCGGGGGCCAGGGGGAGGTTGGCAAAGCCCCAGTTCGTATCCGCAGCGGACCACGCGGCTGTCCCGCCGTTCACCAGCACGGTGCGGGTGTCGATGACGTTCGCGGTGCCGCTGAGGGAAATGACGCCATTGCTGCTGGTGAGGAAGCCGTTCGGGCCCGGCGCCCCGTTGATGACCAGGCGGAGGGGGATTTGCGAGAGCACCCACGAAGCGCGGTCGCGAGCGTAGGTCTTCATCGTGTTGAGAGTGAGCGTGGGCACGGCGGCGCCGAGGGTCTGATCGATGAGCGGATTGAACTGAGCGGGGCTGAAGACGGTTTCGGCCAGGCGCTTGAGTTCGCGGAAATAACTCGGGACGAATTCCGGGTGGCGCATGAACCGGACGAGCTGCGGGACGTTGGGTGCCACGTGGCCCGGGGCCTGCACAATCATGCGGAACAGCGGCGTGTTGGTGACGCTGGCGGTGTCGCCCTGGCCCAGGATGGTGTCGAGGTCGTGGACC
>CAZZAQ010000200.1:2033-7617 GCA_964652165.1 uncultured Bifidobacterium sp. | reverse complement strand
GCAACCGAACGTGCCGCTGGTCCACGGCTTGCCGATTGTACCGACGAAGAACCGTTCCTCGCCGCCTGGCTCGAAGAGGGCGTGATTGGCGGTGGGAAGCAGGAATCGCTGTGCATCCAGCGGCGGGGCGGCCGCCAGAAGTCCGGCAAGCACGAAGGGCAGACGTATCACGGCGCTCACGGCGGACGGTTCATTTGCGGCCCTTGCGAACAAGCTCGGCGACGCGGTTGAGGCCCCGGACGAAGCGCTCGGCCTCCTCTCGCGTGAGATCCGGCGTGAAGACCAGTTGTCCGTCCGCCAGGCGCTGGCGGATGACCGGCGCGGCAATCCATCGAAACTCTCCGAACTCCGCCGCGATGGCCATGCGCCGGCCGTTGTAGGCGCCGGTGTATTGTTCCAGCAGGATGGCGCCGTCGCTGCTGAACTGGAGGGCGATGGAGAAGCCCCCGAGTGCGTCGAGCACGCTCGCCTTCTCGACCTGCAGTTCGTTGAGAAACGCCTGCTGGTCCACGTTCACTGCAAGCGGATCGGAGCGCCCGACGTTCACTCTCATGCTCTGCCCGGCCGGGTTCGGGTTCACTTCGAGGTGCAGCCTCAAAGCTGACTGGACCTTCTTGTCATCCTTCGACGGCGCTGCGCAGCCGCCGGCCAGCAGGGCCAGCAGGCCGGCCAGCAAATAGGTGTTGAAGCAGCCAGGGCGGATCAGCATAGTGCGCGGCCAAGAATCCGGAACACGCCGGCATTGTAAAGCGACTTATGGGCAAACAGTACAACAAAGTGGTGAAGCGGCAGCGCCGCCGGCGTTACCTCAAGCGCAAGAAGTCCGCAGCCAAATCCAGGAAGGCCAAGGCCGCCACGGCTTGACCCGCCCGCTTCCCATTCCCTTGTCCCCATTCCCCTGACCCATTCGGGCGGATGTCCGGCGCGGGAACAACGCAGGGCAGGCGCCTCGCCTGTCCCGGCCGCGAAGCGGCGAATGGGGAGCTTCGACCTCCAACGATCGGACCCGCATCGGAGCCTTGAACCCGGAGCGGGCGGCAGGGGCGCGGCCTTCCAAGGCCGCGCGAGGTTCGCATCGGCCACGGAACGCGCGGCCTCGGAAGGCCGCGCCCCGACCGCCGGTTCATGGAAAGCTCCTTGTTCCTTGCAGACGTGCTCACCGGCCGTGAACCGCTTTCTGTCCCCTCCTTCAGTTCCAACGACTTGCGAGTACGATTCATCGGAAGGCAGAAAGATGGGGGCAGAAAAATGAGCTTATTTTTCTGCCCCCATCTTTCTGCCTGCGGCCGCGGTTCATGGGAGGGCGCCTCCGGCGCTGGGCAGGCGAGACGCCCGCCCTACTCTGGAGCCTTGGCCATGCTGCCGAAGGGCAGTCGGAGTACAAACTTAAAGCGATTTTCCCACTTTACAGCGGCCATTTCCGGCGGGAGCCTTGTGCCATGACAAAAAGAATCCTTGGGCTGGGTCTGGCTCTGGCCATGTTGTCCGGCCTCACGCAAAACGGCCCGGCGGCGGACTTGACCACGACCAACACCGTGGCCGCGCCCGCCGCGGCGACGCCCACCAATGCTCCTGCCGCCAAGCCCACTCCCGGCGTCGAGGCCGCGCAGGCGATCTCGACGATCACAGGCGTGGCGATTTCCCCGCTGTTGGGTGTGGGAGCGGTCGGGGCGGTGAAGTATTTCAAGACGCCGGAGGCCGCGCGCGGCAAGCTGCCGTGGTTTGCGCAGCCGTGGTTTTGGGTTCCGGCGCTGCTGCTGGTATTGCTGGTCTGCCTGAAGGACGTGCTCGGCACGACCGCCCCGACGATTTTGAAGAAGCCGTTCGACGTGATCGAAGTGTTCGAGAACAAAATCAGCGCCCTGATCGTGGCCGGCGCTTTCGTGCCGTTCGTGGCGACGGTTTTCCAATCCATCAGCGAAGACGGTTCGCTGGCCGCCGAGATGGGGCTGGCGACCATTGACGGCGCCTCGCTCCTGAATTTGCTCACGGTGCCGCTGGCGCTGGCGGCGTTTTTCGTCGTCTGGATGGTTTCGCACGTCATCAACGTCCTCATTCTCGTCAGCCCATTCGGGACGGTGGACGCGCTGCTGAAGTTCGCGCGGCTCTCCCTCCTTTTGACTGTCGCGCTCAGTTCGCTGGTCAATCCCTACTTCGGCGCAGCGGTGTCGCTCGTCATCATCCTCGTCGCGTGTTTCCTGGCCGGTTGGTCGATGCGGCTGACGGTGTTTGGGAATGTGTTCGCGTGGGATCTGCTGACGCTTCGGCACGCGCGGTTCACCGTGGGTGAAACGGCGGATCGCGCCTTCACCGCGCGGCGCATCGAGAAGGTTCCCGTCCGCACTTGCGGACGGGTCCGGCGCGACGAGCAGGGGCGGCTCGTGTTCGAGTATCGTCCGTGGCTCATCCTGCCCAAGCGCACGCTGGTGCTGCCCGAAGGCGACTTTTCCGTCGGCCGCGGCCTGCTGAACCCCGAGGTGTTGCACTTGAAGGACGGCGTGGCCAAGCGGGTGCTGACGCTCCCCCCGCGCTGCCGGACGCACGAGGAACGGTTCGCGAAGGCTTACCAGATGGCGGGCGTGCAGGATGTCGGCCTGATCAAGGGAATCAAAGCGCTTTGGAGCTGGCTGAAGGGGATGTTCAGTCCCAGCGCCAGGCCGGTGCCCGTGCCGGCGTAAATGCAAGGGTGTGAGACAGGCATCCTGCCTGTCCGCGGGCCGCCATCGTTCCAAGCAGCATAGTCAGGCCCGAACCGACGAGTTTCATTTTGGCTCCCCCTTCACTCAACTTGCGAGCCATGACAGGCGACTGGCCCGCAGCGCACGAGTTGTCACTATCAAGTACCGACCCATTTATGCGGGCTTGGCTGGACACACAGTTTCGCCCGCCAAGCCCGCCTTCCTTCCACTCGGAAGAAATTCGCTGCCCCGGCCACTCGCTCATCCGCAGTTGAAGTGAACAGGAGATAACAGAGAAAACAGAGACAGAGAGACTCGTCGGCAAAAAACGCTGCCAAACCATTATATTCAGCGAGTGACTGTCTTCCGTCGCGGAATCACCGACAGATATCTGACTCTCTGTTCCCTCTGTTTACTCCTGTTAAGTCTAACTGTTTACTGCCACACCGCGCGGTAGAAGCGGTGCCCGCCGCTGGTCGCGCCTGGCGCGGGGAAGGTCACCGCGCCGCTTTGGTTCGTGACCGTGACGGTGAGGCCCGCGCTAGTCCAGTTGGAGAACGTGGTCGAAGTCTCGATGGCGTAGCGGGAGCCTTGCTTGCCGGTCAGCGTCAGTTGCACCTGGCCATTCTCCCGCGTGGCCGCCAAGCGCGGTTCACCGCCCGGCTCGGTCACGGTGAGGAATTGTTTTGAGGCGACGTTGGGCAGCTCCTGCACGGTGCGGGAGCGGATCATTTTCTCAGAAAGTTGATGATGTTGGGATAAACCGCTGCGGGGTTGTCCAACAAGTGGTCGTCCTGGTTCTTGAGGTATTTGTCGAAGAACGAGAGCGTGCAGGCTCCTATCGTCTGGCTTATGCCCCTGGAAGCGGGGGTCGGACCATCCTGGAATATAAGTGTCGGACCGTAAATCAGCCCGACAAGCTCGTCAAAACTGTTATGCAAAGAACCTTGAATTAGACACCAGAATGCATCATTGGTTGCCTTGGCGAAAAGGTTCGTGGAAGCACACAGCCAAGGGCACTCGTTGGGGCACGGATCGGACCCATTGGTACTGTTCAGCGAAAGAAACGGCTTTTGTAGTCCAAGCTGATTGAGATCAGGTGGCACCTGGAGTAGTCGGCCCCCGTCATACAAGACCACAGCTTTACAACGTGGGTCGATCCTGCCAAACTCTGCCACCGGGGCGCATCCCCAAGAGTAACCGAAGGCACCCAATCGCTCCAAGTCCATTCGCCCGGCCAACAGCGTGTCGTTGGTGTTCAGTTCATCCAAGACAAACAGGATGTCCTTAATCGCATTGTCAAGAAGGGTTTGGAATGCCGCTCGGTCGCATCTGTCAGCGGGTGCTGTTCCATGTACGACCTGGCCGTTTGGGAATACCGATGTGGCAGCATTCATGTGATCGACAGCCACCACGATGTATCCATGACTGGCTAGTTCTTCTGATTTGTCGCTGTTTTGTCGCCGGAACACACCAGTTGTAAGGCTGTGTGAGTAGATCACCACAGGATAACTGGTTTGATTGGTAGCCAGTGGAAGGCCAGGAACAGCGTGGGACACAAATTGGGCTACCATATTAGAACTGATACGAATGACTTCCTTTTCAGCGTAGGCAGCCGGGAGCACTCCTGCCCGAGCCTCCGCTGGATACCAGAACGTCACCATAAACGAACTGTTCGTTGGGATGTTGTAGCGATTGGTTCGCGATGGATCGGTCATCAGTCGAGAAACAGTCCCCACCGGGTAAGGACCTGACGGTTTTGGAAAAGGCGTGATTAAATAGTTGGTGGGAGTCCGGTAAAACCGTTTGTCGACGTTCGTGGCCTCGGGGTCGAGATAGCTCAATGCGTCCAGGGAAGCGTTCGTGCGCTGGAGCATGCCCAATGGCGACCAGTCCACCAGGTTGGTGGAAGCTTCGAGCAGATAGATGTCGTAGTAATTAGTAAAGGGCCTTGGGACAACCCCCGTCAGGCTCAGCGAAATCGTGTGATCTGGGTTGGCCTTAATCCCCCCGAAGCGATGAACCGTGGTGAAGGTCAACATTGCGACCCGGCTGGTGACGGAGCCAATATCGTTGGTCACGACGACAGAGTAGTTGCCCGCATTGGTCAGTTGCGCGTTAGCCAACACGAGGTTGGTACTCGTTTTGCCGGCAAGGTTCGCGTCGTTGAAGCGCCACTGGTAAGCGAGCGGCGCGGTGCCGGTGGCTGTGACAGTAAAGGTTGCAGTGGCACCCGCATCCACTATTTGATCCGTAGGCTGAGACGTGATGCTGGGTGGCCACAAAACAATCAGGCGGGCGGAGGCACTGAGGACAGAGCCGGCATCATTGGTGACGACTACCCGGTAATTTCCGGCGTTGCTCGCCTGCACGTTTGGCAAAATCAACGTGTCATTGGTCGCCCCCGGCAGGCGGTTGGCCAGGCTGTTGAAAACCCATTGGTAACTCAACGGCGGCGCGCCGGTGGCGCCGACGGTGAACGTGGCGATGGTGCCAACCACGTTGGTTCGGCTTTGCGGCTGATTGGTGATAATCGGCTGCGCCCAAGCGCTGTGGATCGTGCC
This sequence comes from uncultured Bifidobacterium sp., assembly GCA_964652165.1. Lineage (GTDB taxonomy): Bacteria > Verrucomicrobiota > Verrucomicrobiia > Limisphaerales > JADJPG01 > DASTLJ01. The sequence continues at coordinate 2,375 of CAZZAQ010000200.1, read as the reverse complement.
GAGCACGAGGCCGGCCAGGAGAAAGTAAGATTTTGGTTTCACAGTTTGGTTTTGGTTCAGTTCATTTGTCCGTTCACTCCATTTCTGAGGCGTTCCCCGGAGAAGGTGACAGGAAAAGTGGATGGATTTTCGGCGGCCCGCCAGAGGGCGAATCCCAACGGGATTCCGGCGGGCAGCCCAGGGTTGCGAGGAACGAGCTACCCTGGGAATTGTGGTTTGAGCGGCAGCAACCCCAACGGGGTTGTGGCCTGCCCGCCAAGACGGAGGTCACAACCCCGTTGGGGTTGATGAACCTCTTTACGACGATCACCCAGGGTAGCTCGTGCCTCGCAACCCTTATAG
>CAZZAQ010000200.1:302-2023 GCA_964652165.1 uncultured Bifidobacterium sp. | reverse complement strand
GGAATCCCTTTGGGATTCACCGAATTCCGCTCAGGAATTGAAAACATTTCCTGGCGCCACTCATTTTCTTGCCTCCTTCTCTGCATCGGCCTCGGCTGGCGACGCGGCACGCCACAGTCGCAATTGATCCTTGCTCACCGAGACCAAGTGGTCGCCCTCGGGAGTAAAGGCCAGTTGCCTGACCGATTCTTCGTGCCCCTCGAGCGTGGCCACCTCCTGGTGCGAAGCGACGTCCCAAATCGTAATCCGCCCATCGCTGGCGCCGGCGGCAAATCGGCGACCGTCAGGGGAAAGCGCAAGGCAGTGATAGGCACCCGCTCTCGGATTGAGCTTGACGGCATTCTCGTGGCGAGTCCGGACATCCCAAAAGCGAATGGCTGTCTCTGTTTCGCGACTGTCTGTTTCGGCGGAGAGAAGCGTTTGTCCATCGGGCAGCAACGCCAGTCCTTCCACCCACCAGGCCTCTCCAGAAAATGTGGCGGCTCCGCCTGGTCCGTCGAGCAGCCAGAGCTTGACCGCGCCTTTCCAGCAGCCAGCCAGGAGCGCCTTGGAATCGACTGAAAATATCAGTGACACCGGCAACTCGCCATCGGTGGAAAAGAGGTGCGTCTCCTTCCGGGCACCCACATCCCACACGCGAACGGTCCTCCTTGGGTCGTGGACGGTGGCGGTCGTCTCCGAGGGTGTCTTGGTGTCGTCGCCAGCGGCCACGTAGCGGCCGTCCAGCGAGAAGACCAGCCGGTGAATCGTATTCGTGCCGGGTCGGAGGAAGAACCGCCCTTGGCCCTTCTCTACGTCCCACAGCATCACTTCGCCGCGCCGACTCCCGAAGGCAGCCAGCCTGCCGCCCGGAGCCACGGCTGCACTAATCGTATTGGTGAAGGGAAGCGGATGGCGTTCTCCTTCGGCCAGACGTAGCGTGTCCCACACGCCGAAGGTTTGATTGGTGTAAACGGTGAGCAGATGGCGGCCATCCGGCGAAAGGCAGAGCGCAGGTCCGTAGATGCGCCACTCGCTGCTGATTGAGTTCCGAGCGAACCCGTGAACAGACTTTTCCATCGCGCTCGGCACGAGGTCCCAAACGCGAACGGTGCCATCGTCACTGGCCGAGAGCAGCGTTTGCCCGTGCCGCGTGAAGGCCAGGCTGGAGATATCATTAAGATGGCCTCGCCGTTGGGCTTTCTGACTTTTTGTCTCAACATCAACGAGGCGGATGACTCGGCCCGCGCCGCCCGCCCCACTCATGGCCAAAGTCCGGCCATCTGGAGAAAACGCCAACGTGGTAAACCCACCACTGTGGTTCGTAAATGCAAACCCCTCCCGCCGCTCGGCCACGTTCCAAAGCCGGGCGGTCCTGTCCTGGCTGCCCGAAGCCAGCGTTTGGCCATCGGGTGAGAAGGCGAGGGCCGTAACCGCGCTTTGGTGCCCGGTGAGCCGGCCCATCACCGAACGGCTGGCGATGTCCCAGAGCAGAATCGCGCCGTACTCGTTTTCGTTGTAAGCCAAAGTGCGGCTGTCGGGAGAGAAGGCCAGTCCGATGGGAGTGCGCAATCTGCTAATCGCCGGCAGATTCGTGACCTCGCTGCGTGCGTTCACATCCCAGAGGCGAACGCCGCCGAAGACAGTCGCGAATGCGAGCCACTTGTTGTCCGGTGAAAAGGTGATGCTCCTGGGGCGCAGCCAGAAGTTGGTGGTGAGAGGGGCGGGGATCTCTTGTGTGG
>CAZZAQ010000200.1:0-275 GCA_964652165.1 uncultured Bifidobacterium sp. | reverse complement strand
AGCGGCCATCGGGTGAAGCGGCGGCACCGATGACTTCCTCCGGATGCGGCAGCAGGCCGATTTGACGCCGGGATTCCAGGTCCCACAGGCGAACGAATTTGTCCCGGCCCGCGGAGAAGACCGTCTTCCCATCCGCCAACAGGCCGACCGCAGTGGCGCCGTTGGTATGTTCACCCAAGATGAAGCGTTCTTCGCCCTGGCATTGCCGCCACAAGTAACGCCATTCCCAGCCGCGCAGGTCTGCTTGGAGTCCCGCCTTCAGGCGGTCTGGCGTT
>CAZZAQ010000199.1:0-7629 GCA_964652165.1 uncultured Bifidobacterium sp. | reverse complement strand
TCAGGGTCATCCACGGGTGCGCCGCATCGAAGGCATCGCGATACTGGACCGTGTAAGTCTGGCCCGTCGCGGCCATGAACCCCACAGTGAAGTCGGGCCCCGCGAAACGGGCGGAAGCAACTTTCAGTTGTTCGACGTTCCAGGTGCGAGAGCGGGTTAAGAGGGCATCCGGACCAAACAGCGGGTCGTCCTGGTAGAGGCCCGAATCGCGCTTGCCGGTGACTTCCACGTAGTGCGGACCGCTGGCAAGGCCGTTCAGGAGGATGGGCGTGTTGATAGGCCGTTCCGCGCTCCACGCTCCACCATCGAGCCGCCAACGGTAGGCGAGATACCCGCAACCGTTCGGCCAGCCCGTGGTCGGCATTCCGAACCCGGTTCGGTTCACCCCGACGACCAGCGTGGCGTTGGACTGATATGTCGTGCCGCTCGGTTCGCCGGAGAGATAGGCGCCCAGCGGGATGACGCCGCCTTTGTCGTGTCCATTCGGGCCGGTGCGCACCCCGGGCGACTGGGACTGCAAGCCGAACCACTGGCGCACGATCTGGGCCTGCTGCCAATTGATGAAGGCCGCTTCGGAGACCTGGGGAACGTGATTGAACAGCGGGTTGACGACGGAATTATTCGTGCCTGGCCCGCTCCAGGTGACTGGAAGGATGTTGTTGACAAAGGTGACGGTCGTCTGCGCTGCGTCATAATTTCGCACCAACTGTTCCGCGTCCCAGATAATGTTGCCCTCCAGATAGAGACCGCGGGCAAACGTCGTCAGAGAGGGCGTGGTATCACGCACACAGACCGCCCCAGAGGCGCCGTCGATCCCGCCGGTTTTGGTGGTGTGAACGATGGTGTTGTTGATCAGGCTGAAGAAGTTCCCTTGCTTGGAGGTCACCGCGTTGTCGCAGTCGAAGAAAAGATTTCCAATGATGGTGACTTCCGAAGTGAGGCCGCTGTTGTTGCCACCCGACACGGCGGAGGAACTGTCAGGCGTATCGCCGTTCCGGTGCACGTGCAGAAAGATGTTCCCTTCGACCCATCCATCCGTGCCATCGATGTCGATGCCATCGTCGCTCGCGCCGCTGAACACGTTGTCGATGACATGCAGGATGGGACCGGGCCGGCTGCCGCCCGTGAAATCGATCACATCGGAGTAGCCGACTGGCACGCCGAAAAAATTCCGTAGAATCAGACCGTGGCCGCCGGTCTTGACGCCGTTCACGCCGTGAACGAGCTCGAATTTGACCGCCGCGGACGGAAACTCGCACTCGCTCACGACGAACGATGCCCCATCAAGCTGGATGTAGCGGCGGTCGTTGGAACCGAAAGTGAGGTGGTCCAGCCAGGCGGTGCCTCCGGTCACCCGGATCGCATCCGCGCCGTTGAACTCCACGCGCCCGTAGCGGATGCGCGTCTCGGGGGATCCGGCACTGTCGTTGATGACGATGCCGCCCCATCGGCCGGCATTGCCCGCTGAACGGCCGAACAGAATGCGATGAGTGGGATCGCCTTCGGCGATCAGACGACCATTGATGATGAGCGACAGATTGGAATTGAAAAGAACGTGCACGCCCGGCTCGATCGTGAGCGTGACGCCAAAGTTCACGATGATGTCGCCGGCGACGAGGATCGGGCTGTTCGTCGTCCTCCACGTCGTATTTTCGCCGATCACTCCGCTGACGCCATTGGTCGGCGGCGGGCCCAGCGCCAAATCCGCGATCTGAATGAAATCGCTGCTGCTGGCCAATTCATTCAAGCCGAGAATGGCCAGCACGTGCGTGCCGACGGGCAGCCGGGAGCCGATTGGCCCGAGATCAATCGTCATCGCGGGCTGCCCCGAACTGCCCCGCGAGGACTCATGAAGGCCGGTGGCCTGCGCGTTGTACGCCGGCTCGGCGGGGGCTCCCGGCGACAGGAAACTCGTCAGATACACCCCATCCAGCCACGCGATAAAGCCGTCGTCCCAATCCATCGTGAGCATCAGGTGCAAACTGGAATCCAGGTTCGACGTAATCTGAAACGACTTCCGCATGGCGACGGTCGTGTAGGCGTTGTGCATATCGCTTAGCAGCGTCTGGCAGAGCGCGGTTTCGTTGGTGTTGTCCGCATAGCCAATCCCGCCGTTGCCGGTCAGCCAGGTGCCGTCGAGTCCGGCCTCGGCCACGGTTTTCCAATTGGATTGCGGGGCGCTGCCGTTGCCTTTGCGGTACCGCCAGGCGTCACCGTGATTGATCAACGAGACAACCGCACCGGAAGAGGGCGAGGTAAAAAGGAGGATTAACAACCCTCCAACGAGACAATTGAATCGAAACATCATGACATTCCATCAGCGGCATCGAATGAATTCCAAGCCATCGCTGATTCTGTCTCCGGAACGATAAACAGTGCTGATGACTGGAACGTGACACCAGAATGACACTTCTGACAGGAAGGTCAAAATTTGGAACTGACAGCCTGGGCGGCTTGTGACACCCTTCGCCTTGTTATGAAGCCTGATTCGTTGCGCCGTCGCGGCTTCACGCTCGTCGAATTGCTCGTGGTGATCGCCATCATCGCCCTGTTGGCGGCGCTGCTTCTCCCGGCCCTGGCCCGCGCCAAAGAACACGCCCGCCGCGCCAAATGTCTCAGCAACCTCAAACAGGATTCGCTGGCCATCAAACACTTCGCGATCGATACAGACGGCTTTTACCCATGGCACGTGAACCCCTCCGAAGGCGGCACTTATGGCCCGCTGGCCGGCGAGTCCTGGCGACATTTCCTGGCCATTTCCAACGAACTCGACACTCCCAAAATCCTCGTCTGCCCCAGTGACTCCGGCACCAAAACCACGATCCAGGATTGGTCCTCCGGCTCCGATGGCCTGGTCCACGTCGCCAACCGCGGCAATGCCCTGAGTTACTTCGTTGCCCTCGATGGTTTCGAGGCGCTGCCACCCACCATGATCGTGGGCGATCGCAATATCCTCGGCGGCATCGCGGGCAACTGCTCCAGCGCGGCCGATCCGCCCGGAGTGGCAGCCACCCTGCTGGGCACGAACAACCCCTCCATCCGCTGGAGTTCGACCACGCACGGACGGCTCGGCATCATCGCCCTCTCCGATGGCAGCGCCCATATCACCCGCGACAGTCAACTGCGCGAAGCCGTCGCCGACGCCCAGAGCCGGCTCCTGAGCGGCGAACTCCTCAGTCGATTCGGAAGACGGATTAGCAACCACATCCTCCTGCCGAGATAAACGGCGCCTGTTTCCCCTGGGCCGAAGCCCAGAGTATGTAATTAGTGTAGCTGCGACCGTGAGGTCGCGGGACGGGGGAGTTGAATCTCAGAGTCGATGATGAAGTGCTCCCTCCATCAGCACGCAAAATATTGCGAGCGCCGTTTGTTTCCGTTCGCACGGTGCTCGCATCCGTAATCGGCGCCAGATCCGTCCGCACCGCGCCCAAGTCCATTCGAGCATTACTAACCTGTACCGCGACTCAGCGAGTACGCAAGTGGCGGAAGACGGCTTTCCCAAAACGCATCTACCGCAAGGACTCGGAAGTCATTCCCCTACACCGTCATCTCGCAACCAAATGCATTGCTCCGCTAGTCCGTAAAGAACACTAGTAGAGGGAGTTCTGCCTGTTGGTTTGGTCTTTCCTACCGCCCGCGCGGTCGTAAGCTCTCTCCATGTCGTTGACGGAACAAATGACGCAGCTTGCCCGCCAGGCCAAAGCGGCGTCGCGGGAACTGGCAAAGCTCACTTCCGCCCAGAAGGATGCCTGTCTGCTGGCGATGGCGGAGGCACTCGAGCGCGACGCCGAGGCCATCCAGCGGGCGAACGAGGCCGACATCGCCGCCAGCGCCGGCCTGAGCGGCGCGATGGTGGACCGGCTCACTCTGGACCGGAAACGCATCGCGGCAATGGCGCGCGGACTGCGCGACGTCGCCGCGCTTCCCGACCCCGTGGGCCGCGTGCTCGACGAGCGCGTCCGGCCCAATGGTTTGCGCCTTCGTAAAGTCGCCACTCCGATGGGCGTGGTCGTGATCATCTACGAGTCGCGTCCCAACGTGACCGCCGACGCGGCGAGTCTCTGCTTCAAGAGCGGCAATGCGACGATCCTTCGCGGCGGCAAGGAGGCGATGCACTCCAACCAAATCATCGCGCAAACGATGGTGGCGGCCGCGCAAAAGGCGTTGCCGCAGTTTCCGCCATACGCGATTCAGGTCGTGCCGACCCCGGACCGGGAAGCCATTCCGGCGCTGCTCGCCCTCACGCAGTTCGTCGACCTCTGCATGCCGCGCGGCGGTGAAGGGCTCATTCGCGCCGTCGCCGAGTGCAGCAAGGTGCCGGTCATCAAACATTACAAAGGCGTTTGCCACGTCTTCGTCGATCGCGAGGCGGACCTGGGCATGGCCGAAGCCATCGTGTTGAACGCCAAGTGCCAGCGTCCCGCCGTCTGCAACGCGATGGAAACGCTGCTCGTGGATCGCGTCATCGCCGAGAAATTCCTTCCCAAAATCGGCCAGCGTCTCAGCGAATACAAAGTCGAACTCCGCGCGGACGAAGACGCCCGCCGCTGCTTCACGCAACACGCAACATGCAACACGCCCCTCAATCTCAAGCCCGCCTCCGAGCAGGACTACTTCACCGAGTATAACGACTACATTCTGAACGTCCGCGTCGTCGATGACGTGGCGCAGGCCATCGACCACATCACCCAGTACGGCAGCGCCCACTCGGACAGCATCGTAACGGGCAACGAGGCGACGGCGCAGCGTTTCCTGAGCGAGGTGGACAGCGCGACGGTCTACTGGAACGCTTCGACGCGCTTCACCGATGGCGGCGAGTTCGGCATGGGCGCCGAGATCGGCATCAGCACCGACAAAGTGGGAGGCCGCGGCCCGATGGGCCTTGAGGAACTGACCACTTACAAATGGATTGGCTACGGCACCGGCCAGGTGCGCGGTTGAAGGGAATACACCACACCAGGATGACCTCGCCCGCCGAACGCGCCCATTTTGTGCGGGGGCAACTGCCTCCCGGCGGACTGTTCGCCGACCAGCACTGGCGCATCGCGCCGGAGCCGTTCGCGCTGGGAGCGGAACTGGCCAGGGAGTTCGAGAACCTCGGCCGCGTGTTGCTTCAGTTTTACCGCGCGGTCAACCTGCTCTACCGCCGCAGCGTCGAGGGCAAGCAGCCGGAATGGGTGGCCCGCTGGCTCGATCAGGGCAAGCCTTCCGAGTTGATCTCGCTGCAACGTGCCCAGGCCCTGCGGCATGAGTTGCCCCGCGTCCTCCGGCCCGACTGCCTGCTCACCGAAAGCGGCATTGCGATTACGGAACTGGACAGCATTCCGGGGGGTATCGGCCTCACGGCCTGGCTGAACGAAACCTACGCCGCAGCCGGCGCGCCCGTGCTCGGCGGCGCGCGAGGGATGGTCGAAGGATTCGCCAGCATCTTCGAGCCTGCGGAAAACGTTCACATTGTCGTCTCGGAGGAATCGGCAATGTACCGGCCGGAGATGGAGTGGCTGGCGGGGAAGCTGGGCGGTTCAAAATTCAAAATTCAAAATTCAAAATTTGACGGCTTTGCCAAAGGCGACGCCGTGTACCGCTTCTTCGAGCTGTTCGACCTCGCCAATGTGCCCGCCGCCGCCGTGCTGTGGAAGCAGGTCGAGGCTGGCAAAGTTCGAGTGACGCCGCCGCCCAAGTACTTCTTCGAGGAGAAGCTGTTACTTGCCCTGTTGCACAATCGCAACCTGCGCGGCTACTGGCGGCAGGAACTGGGCGAATCCTTTTACAACCGGCTGCTGAAGCTCGTTCCATACACCTGGGCCGTGGACCCCTCGCCGATCCCGCCACACGCGGCGATCCCGGAGTTGAACCTGACCGACTGGCAGCAACTCAAGACGCTGTCGCAACGCGAACGGGAGCTTATCTTGAAAATCTCCGGCTACTCGGAGGAAGCCTGGGGCGCGCGCGGAGTGTTTCTCGGCAGCGACCTTTCTTCGGCCGATTGGAGCGCGGCGGTGGAAAACGCGCTCGCCGCGTGGCCGCGCTCGCCTTACGTGCTCCAGCGCTATCACAAGACGCGCGTCGTCGAGTCGGGCTACTTCGACTTTGACCGGGGCGCCTTCGTGCCGATGCCAGGGCGCGTGCGGCTCTGCCCGTATTATTTCGTCGCGGGCGACGGCGACCACGCCCGCGCCCGGCTCGGCGGCGTGCTGGCGACGATATGTCCGGCGGACAAGAAGATCATTCACGGCATGAGGGACGCGGTGCTCGCGCCGTGTGTCGCGTAGCGCAGGAGTCAAAAGTGTTCAGTAATCAGTATTCAGTGTTCAGTTGTCAGGCGCAGGATTGAATACTGTCCCGGACTGAATACTGGATACTGAATACTGATTACTGATTACTAAATACGGCTTACCCCTCGCCACTCCTCCTGCCGATGTCACTGCTCGAATTCACGCTCCTGGCGTTCAGCTCGCTGTTCGTCATCGCCGATCCCATCGCGGTCGTGCCCGGCTTCCTCGGGATGACGCCACACGACACGCCGGCGCAGCGCGAGCGCATGGCGCGGCTCGCCTGCCTCGTGATGGCGGGCGTGCTGCTCACGTTCGCTCTCACCGGCCAACTCATATTCAAGTTGCTTGGCATCACGCTGCCGGCCTTCCAAATCGCCGGAAGCATCGTGCTGTTGCTCGTGGCGCTGGACATGTTGCGGGCGCAACGCTCCCGCGTGAAGGAAACCCCGGAGGAACAGGAGGCCGCCACGCACAAGGTCGATATCGCCGTCACACCGCTGGCCATCCCGATGTTGAGCGGGCCGGGGGCCATTTCGACCGTGGTGCTGTTGCGCGGCCAGGCTAATGGCCTTGCCAAAACGCTGGCCCTTTGCGCGTGTATTCTCGGCGTGTGCGCGGCGTCCTACATCATTTTGCGACTCTCCGCGAAAGGCGCCAGGTGGCTGAACCCCATCGCGATGAAAATCACCACGCGCATCATGGGCCTCCTGCTGGCCGCGGTGGCGTGTCAGTTCATGATCAATGCGCTGAGGGAATTGGGGGCGGTGCGGTGACGCGTCAACGCCTCCCATCATACCACGTCACACATTCCTCCCGGCTCTTCAACGTCCGACCGCCCACCAGCACCGTCTTGGCTAGGAAGCGGAGGTGTTCCCACGGCGTGTAGAGGTGCAGCTTGCGCGCCGAAGTGACCAGTGGATGCTCGTGCAGGATGACGAAGCGACGGCCGGTCGTCCGGCCCAGCCGCTTGAGGCGCTGGGAAAGATCGAGTTCCTCGCTGGCGAAAAGCTCCTGACTGAACCCGCCGATTTGGCGGAACGCAGCGGCCTCGCAAAAGAAAAAGGAACCTGCGGCCCAGCGGTTCAAGCGGCTCAGCAGGTTCCAGCCGCGCGTGACCAGGCTGGCGACAGGATATGAACCTTCAATCCTCACGGTGCTCCCCCCGGCGATGACCCCGCCCCGCCGAATCTCGCGCGCGACCGAGGCGAACAGTCCCGCGCTCGGCTGCGAATCGGCGTCGATGAAGATGAGCCAGGCGCCCGTGGCCGCCGCGGCGCCGGTGTTGCGGGCGCGGGCGATCTGGTTGACGGGCTCGAAGACGACTTTGGCGCCTGCCGCCCGGGCCAGCTCGGCG
>CAZZAQ010000198.1:0-7640 GCA_964652165.1 uncultured Bifidobacterium sp. | reverse complement strand
CCGGCGGCTGGGTGCATCCGCGCGAGCTGGGGGCGGCGGAGGTGGCGCGATTCCCCAGCAGCCTGGCCACGGAAGGCAAGGTGGCGGCGGCGACGCAGAACCAGGCGCTGAATACCCTGGCTCAGACAGATTTTCGCTCGTTTCGCTTGTTTCGCTCGTTTGGCGCTTTATCTCTTGCGCCGAACTCCTACATTGGCGGCCGTGCGCGACGCTTGCTACAACCGCCGGCCGGGCCTGAGTCAGGTTCCGAGTTCCGGGTTCCGCGTTCCGAGTTGGCCAAAACCCGGAACCCGGAACCCGGAACTCGAAACCGCCGCTGCTCGGCCTTGTTGTTCGCGCCGAGCAGGAACTCGGCGCTCCCGTCCGCCAGGCTTGGTTGCACAGTCGGGCGGGCTTGAGTCAGGTTTCGAGTTTCGAGTTCCGAGTTTCGAGTTGGCCAAAAACCCGAAAACGGCAACCGGAGACTCCAAACGCAGTGTTGGCCTATGAACCTAAATGGAGCAGTTGAAACCACAGATAGACACAGATGAACACAGATAAGAAGGCTTTGCGACGGCGGGCGATTTCACCCATTAGGGGAGCGACTTGCTCCGCTCAAATCTGTGTACATCCGTGTTCATCTGTGGTTTCCATTCTTTCCTCCAGACGCAACTGCCGGATTGAGGATGAACGCAAAAGAGATTACGTGTGGAGCGATCCCATCGGGACCGCACTCAAACCCAGTATAACTCAGTCAATCCCAGTCAATCCAAACCAGATCAAACCAGATCAAACCAAATCAAACCAATATTTTTTCCAGTAGAGTTCCCATGAGCTTCGTTGTCCAAAAAAGCATGGAAACTGAACTCCTGCCTGATTTCCAAGCACTTCACTATTCAGCGCACCATGGTTCATTGATTCAGAAGTCGAACCCGTCGACATTGCCTTTGTTAAAGATGAAGGGCGTTCCAAGCAAAATGTTGTCGCCCGCGATCTCGAAGTCGCCCGACGCGCCGCCCAACCCTTTTGCTTTTCCGGCGGGCTTTGGTAAACTCGCAGGCGTGCGACACAACGATTTCCACGGCCGCTTCGGATAAAGCCGCAGTTCTTTCCGTCATGGCATCCCTCCCACCTCCCATCAACGACCTGCTCGCGGCGCTCGCCACGCTGCCAGGCATCGGACCGCGTTCGGCGGAGCGCATCGCGTTGCACCTCGTTCAGAGCGATGCAGGGTCGGTGAAGCAGCTCGCCCAGGCCATTCTCGCGGCGCGGGAGAAAATCCGGCCGTGCCCGACTTGCGGCGGGCTGACCGAAGACGTTCCGTGCGGTATCTGCGCGGACTCGCGGCGCGATGCCGGAGTGTTGTGTGTCCTCGAGCGGGCGGTGGACATCATCAGCATCGAGAAGGCGGCGAGCTTTCACGGCCGCTACCATGTTTTGGGCGGGAAAATTTCCCCATTGAACGGTGTCGAGCCGGAGGATCTGCGCATCGCGGAGTTGGAAACGCGCCTGGCGGCCGAGCCGATCAAAGAAGTCATCCTCGCGCTCGGCACTGACGTAGAGGGCGACGCCACCAGCTACTACCTGGCCAAACGCCTCGCGACGCGCGGCGTCAAAGTCACCCGCATTGCCCACGGCCTGCCGGCCGGCAGCGGGCTGGAGTATGCGGATGAACTGACGTTGAGCAGGGCACTAGAGGGAAGGACCGAACTAAAGTGAGGATCCAACCGGAAGCCGTCGTCTTCGACCTGGGCAAGGTCCTGGTCGACTTCGACTACAGCATCGCCGCGAGGCGAATTGCTGAGCGAGGCGCTGCCGAGCCGGCCGCGGTGCAAAGCTTTCTCGACCACTCTCCACTGTTGTTCCGATACGAGACGGGACTAATCAGCCAGCACGAGTTCTTCGAGGAAGTCCGGCGCTTCAGCGGCTTCAAAGTTGGCATCGACGAGTTCGCGCAGTTCTTCGCGGACATCTTCACGGAAATTCCGCCGATGATCGCCTTGCACCGCCGGCTGCGCGACGCCCGGGTGCCACTCTACATCTTCTCGAACACGAACGACCTGGCCATCGGCCACATCCGCCGGAGCTTCCCGTTCTTCGCCGAGTTCGACGCCTTCGTGCTCTCCTACGAGCACGGCGCGATGAAGCCCGACGCGAAACTCTACGAAGTCGTCGAGCGCCTCACCGATCGGCGCGGCGGACAAATCCTCTACCTCGACGACCGAATCGAGAACGTCGAGGCCGGCCGCGCGCGCGGCTGGCAGGTCATCCACCATCGCCAGCCCGCGGAAAGCATCGCGGTGATTGAGAAGCTCGGGCTGATTTGAATCCGCCCAATGACTCATAGGACCGCAGAATGCCCTGAGTTTGATTCAAACTGGAATGGCCGCAAAAAGGCACAAAAGGAGCGTGTCCAATTCCTTTTTGTGCCTTTTGTGCCTTTTTGCGGCTCTCGCTTCCATGTTCGATCCTGCGGCCCACGGTTACGGCGCTTGGCTCGGTGGCGAGTCGGAAGCTTTTTGCTGCGCCGCAACGCCGTCCGCGCCGAAGGTGACGAAAGCGAGGAGGTCGAGAATCTCCTGCTTCGAGAAGCAGTCGAGCAATCCGGCGGGCATCGGGGAAACTTCGCTCACTCGTTTCGAAGCGATATCGCGCTTGCGGACCGTCCAGCGGTTGTCGGGATCGATCGGATTGTTCGCCAGCGTCAATCGCTCATCATCCTCGGCGATGAGCCGGCCGTCCATGATGGCGCCCGATCGGGTGGTGACGGTTACATTGCGGTAGTTTTCGGCGATCACCTTCGAAGGCTCGAGGATCGACTCCAGCAAATCTTTCGGACTGAATCGACCGGCCACGCCCGTCAGGTCGGGACCCATCGCGACGCCCTCTCCGGCGAACGGGTGGCATTGACGGCAGCCGGCTTGGGCGTAGAGCGCCCGTCCGCGGCGAAGGTCCCGCCGAGGAGTGACCTCAGACAGCTCCGGCGCCAGATCGGCAGGCTGCCAGGCCCGAATGAAGCGGCGGTCGGGATTCGCCGCGACGACCGCCGCGGGCGCAGGCTCCGGAGGCGCAAGGGCGGCGCCCAGCGCGGCGCGTTCCGGCTCGCTGATCGTTGCGACCGCGTCGGCGTGGATGTATTTCAACACCAGCGGCAGATAATGCGCGCCGGGGAAGTTGATGGCGCGGCGCAGCGCCTCGAAGTAGGCGCGGCGTTGGTCGAGCGACCAGCCGTTTGTCGCCAGCCGAAGCGCGTGGAGGTAATGCAATTTCTCCTCCTGCGTCGCAGCAGTCGCGAGCAAAGGCATCGTCTTTCCGACGACATTGGACGAGCCCAGGTAAACGAGCAGGGCGCACACCTGCTGGTTCACGCGAGCGTCGCCGGAGGGAAAGCCGGCTTCGAGGCGCGCGGTGATTGGTTCCGCCAAGGACGCCGGCGGTTTGCCCCAACGGATGAAGGCGACCTCGAACGCGCGCAAGGCGGACAGCTTCACGTCGCTGGTCGCGCTGTCGAGCGGCAGCGCCAGAAGCCGCGCGAACAGGCGCTCCGCCGCGTCCTTCGGTCCCAACCGAGCCAGCGCAAGCAAGGCGGTGGCGGCAGCCGCAGGATGCTCTTCGGCCAGGGCGCGCTCCTGCCATTCGCTGACTGGCCGGCGTTCCACGGCGACACGGGCGGCGTGGCGAATCCATTCGTCGTCGTGCCCGAGGTGAGGCCAGGCGAGAGCAAGCGCGTTGGCGCGGTCGCCGGCCGCGTGCGATTCGAGCTGGCGGCGCAGCGCGCGAAGCTCGGCGCAGGCGCGTTCGTTGGCGAGGGCGGATGGGGATGGAGCGCCCTCTTCGACCGTCGGCCCCGTGTATCGCACACGATAGAGGCCGGATTGGGTGCGCCTTCCGCCCGTGACGAAGTAAAGCGCGCCGTCGGGGCCGAACTCGAGATCGGTTACGTTGAGCGGGCGGCCTTGCAGGAACGTTTCCGCGCGGCCGGTGTAACTGGCGCCGCGCGGCGTGAGATGAATGGCCAGGATTCGCCCGTAAGCCCAATCGAGGATGAAAAGCGCCCGGCGATACGCGGGCGGAAAGGCGCTGCGCGTGCCGAAGCGCACGGCGGTGGGCGAGCCTTTGCCGATGTCCACGGCGGCGGGGCGCGTGTCGGGCAGCCAGGTCGGAAGCGTCGTCGTGTGAAGGCGCCAGCCGTAATCGGCGCCGGGCACGAGGTGGAGCACGCGCGTCGGGTGATACCACGGAAGGCCGATGTCCCATTCGAGGTCGGCGTCGTAGGTGAAGAGTTCGCCGTCGGGATTGAAGTCGATGCCGAACGGGTTGCGCAGTCCGGCGGCCAGGATTTCCCATCGCTTTCCATCGCGGTCGGTGCGAATGACATGGCCACCCGGGGGCGTAACGCCGCCGCCGTAGAGATGCGTTTCCCACGCGCACGGGAGCAGCCCGGCGGGCGCCAGTGCGCGAAACGGCGACGAGCCGCCGGCTCCCGCTTCGGGCACGCGCACGTCGTCGCCGTGGATCGAGTAAATGAAATTGTCCGGCCCGAGCACGAGGTCGTTGCGTCCGTGCCCGACCCCGCCGGCGGTGGACCGGAGGAGCTTGATTTCATCGAACCGATCGTCGCCGTCGGTGTCGCGCAGGCGGTAGAGCGCCTTGGAATTGTTGGCGTTGGCGTAGAGCGCGTCGAAGGCAAAGAGCAGTCCGCGACATTCGAGCAGGTTTGTGGCGAACGTCTCCGCGCGCGCGGCGGCGGGGTTCGTCGAGAGATCCAGGCGAAGCAATCCGCGATCTTCTCGCGCGATGACCACGCGCCCGCGCGGGTCGAACGCGAAGCTGACCCACGAGCCTTCCTCCGGCCGCGCGGCGCGGACCAGCTCGACGACGAATCCCTGCGGCGCCGAGAGGTTCGTGGCCGGAGTGGCCGCGGCGCGGAGAGCTTCCTTCCATTGGTTGTAGTCCTCGGAGAGCGCCGCTTTGACAGACGGCGCCTTGACGGTCGGCGCCGCGGTGACCACAGGAAGCGCCGATCCCAGCAAGGAAAACAGCGCGGTCCAAAAAGCCCGGGCGGGCAGGGTCATGAGACCGACTTTGCCGACGGACACGCCGGGGTCAAGCTGCGATGGACGCGAAGCCTGGCTGAATCCCAACGGGATTCCATCTCTCAGCCCAGCGTTGCGAGTCCGCGACCTACCCTGGGTCAAGCCAGACAACAGGGACAACCCTAAAAGGGTTGCATCGCGCGGTGCGCCAACGTCAGCTGGAACGAAAGAGTTTGTTGCTGTATGCGGCGGAATAGGTGGCGCCAGGTGCCGGAGGCACCGATGAAGGTAGCCGGTGGGAAACGCCGCTCAGCGGCGCGCACCCACCGGCGCCGGTTGGAAAACGGCCGGCGCCCCGGAGGGGCGCATGGAAGGCACTGATTCATGCGCCCCTCCGGGGCGCAATGCGTTGGGAATCGTTAGCCCGGTGGGTGCGCCTCTCCCTGCGGTCGAGGCTTCCCACCGGCTACCTTCATTGGCCCCTACGGGGCCGAGCAACGCCGTCCCTTCGGGCTCTGCTTCCCATACCGCCGAATGCAGGAAGGAACCAAGAGGATGCAACCCCGTTGGGGTTGAATATGATTGGTGGCGCTGCACCCAGGGTAGCTCGTCGGACTCGGAACCCTGGGCTGACGGATGCAATCCCTTCGGGATTGCTCGCTGGCGCCGCCGACTTGCTGTGGCAAGGACCCCGGCGTGGGAGCACGGAGTGAGAGGAGGGGCTTTGGCAGCGCCGAAACTGATGGTGCGCGGGACGCGACGGTGCAGGAAGTGTGGGCTTGATTTTCGGGATTCTGAAGCTTAGAACGCTTCCCAGCATGAGTTGGGTTTTGTTTTTCAAAGTGCTCGCTGTTGTCGCCGATCGCGGCCAGCGACTCAACTCATGCCTTCTTGGGTTTGATAGGCCGCTTCACACGCCATGTGACTACGAAACGCAAATGGATTGTACGGTCAGTAATCACGGTGCTGGTCGGTGGTTTGGCTTACTTGGTTTGGTGCGTTGCGTCAGTGCCTGGACTCTTGCGAGACTGCTACGGACAGTGGGACACGGCTGAGTTGATCATCCGGTTTCATCGGCAGCACCACCGACCTCCAGCGAGTTGGGAGGACATCCGGGCGGTTTATGGGGACGGCAGCGGATTACGCGGTGGGTTGAGTGTCACGCAACTCCAGCAGGGCATGGTTGTCGAGTTCGCGCGTCTCGGCGAGTTAGAGATGCTTGCCAAGGGCACATCGGCTGCGCCATCACTGCCGGAGATTGTGCAGCCTAGAAGTGGCCGACAGTCACATTGGGCCGGAGCAGAGCCGAACAGACTCATTTATGATTACTTTCGAGAGAGCAGTCAAAAACCATGAGCGGCCTAACACTGCGCTCGACTCAACAGCCGCCCCGCTTCTGCGTTGCGGTGCGGAGCGGCAGTTCCTGAGCCCGTCATGTCGGCGGGCGTCCCGGTCGGGTGGCTGGTCTTCAACGTGGGTCCGTTAGCCAAAGAACACTGATGAGTGCAAAAGAAATCCTCCAGGAAATGAAACCGCTGGGCCGGGAGAGCTACAAGCGAATGCTCTTTAACAACTACGGCGTTAGGGAGCCGTGTTTCGGCGTGCCCATCAGCGAGCTGAAGAAGTTTCAGAAGCGTATCAAGATGGATTACCAACTGGCGCTCGATCTTTACGACACCGGCAACTATGACGCGATGTATCTGGCCGGTTTGATTGCCGACGATGCGCGCATGACCCGGAAGGACCTGCAACGCTGGGTGGAAAGGGCGTATGCCGGGTCGCTGCCCGGAGCCACCGTGCCGTGGGTCGCGGCCGGGAGTCCGCACGGGCGCGAATTGGCGCTGGAATGGATCGAATCGGCGAAGCCGCTCGTGGCTGCCGCCGGTTGGGCAACGCTGAGCAGCCTGGTGGCGATTAAGGACGACGCGGAGCTCGATCTGCCGGAGTTGAAGCGGCTGCTAAGTCGCGCGCAAAAGACCATCCACACAGCGCCGGATGCGGTGCGTTGTGGGATGAACTGGTTTATCATTGCATTGGGCAGCTATGTGAAACCGATGACGGAACTGGCCATTCAGACCGGGGAGGGGATTGGTCCAGTGACAGCGGACCTTGGCAATAACAATTGTCAGGTCTTCTTCGCCCCGGATTACATCCGCAAGGTGCAACAGCGCGGCACCATAGGGAAGAAGCGGAAGACGGTGAAATGCTGAATGATCCATAATCAACAAGTTCATCCTATGAATCGGCACACCAGGCAAGCCAGAGACATTGCGATGATTCTCTTGTGCTCAGTGCTCGTGTCCGGTTGTCAAACTTTTCGGCCGCGGGGTTATCAGCCTCCCAAGGACTCCCACGAATATGTCATGCAGCGCGACCGCGACGCTTCGCAAAATGGAGAGGAGTGTCGTGACCCATGGTTGGCCAAGCTCATCGCAGACTTATTGAACTGGGCGGCTCACTCAGCCAGGTGAGGACGTGGCGAAGGTGCCGCCTGGCGATAATGCCTTTCGGAAAGTCGCGAAAGCGTTTCGCAAGCGGGCCACTGGCATCATCCCGGAGGGATGATTGAGAATAGCCCGGCGTTTCAACGCCGGGAGTCCATCGTCAGTTGTATCAGTCCCGAAG
>CAZZAQ010000197.1:0-7641 GCA_964652165.1 uncultured Bifidobacterium sp. | reverse complement strand
CCTTGTCGAACCCGACCGGCGGCGCGTCCACAAACGGCCGGATCGTCGCGGCGACACTGGCCATTTTGGAAGACGATCAGCCGGCCGGATCGATTGACGCCGGTTTCGGAGGCACGGGCGCCGACGCGCCCGTCGACGTGGGCGGCGTCCAGACGAACAACAACAAGTTGTTCGCCGGCGGGGAGTTTACGAAATTCAACGGCGCGGATCGAAGCCACATCGTGCGGCTCAACCAGAGCGGCAGCGTGGACACGACCTTCGACCCCCTCACCAATCTCAACAACTCAGTGCGCGCCCTGGCGGTGCAGCCGGACGGCAGGCTCCTCGTCGGTGGCTTGTTCACCAATGTCGCCAACAACGTCATCAGCTATCTGGCCCGCCTGACCACTGACGGTTCCCAGGACCAGGAATTCCTGTCCGGTCTCTCCGGCGTGGACAACGTCGTGGACGCCATCGTGCTGCAGACTGACAACCGCATCGTCATTGGCGGCGGTTTTACCACCGTCAACGGTTCGAATTTTTCCAGAATCGCGCGCCTGGAAGCCAGCGGGGCGCTCGACCCGGGCTTTAACCCGGGCACCGGCGCCAACGGGGACGTGCATGCGCTGGCTTTGACTGCTGACGGCGCAATCCTGGCAGGCGGAGACTTCTCCATCTTTAACGGTGTCTTTGCCGGCGGCATCGTCCGGCTGCGGCCGGACGGCTCGGTCGATCCCACCTTTCGCACCGGCCTGGGTTTTGACGATTCGGTGAGGGCCATTGTCGTGCAACCAGGCGACAATAAGATCCTCGTGGCCGGCTACTTTACGCGCTACAGCCCCCCCCTCACCAACTTCGCGCGCGCGGGCGTGCTGCGGCTGAACATTGACGGTTCCATCGACACGACCTTCAACCCCGGCGCTGGCGCTAACGAATACATCAACGCGTTGGCGCTGCAACCCGACGGCAAGGTCCTCGTCGGCGGCGGTTTCACTTTCTTCAACGGCGTTGAACGCAATCACCTCGCTCGTCTCAATTCCAACGGTTCGGTCGACTTCACGTTCAACATCGGCTCCGGTGCGGACAATTACGTCAACACAATCGCCCTCCAGACCGACCGCAAGATCGTCATCGGCGGCGGCTTCCGGCGCTTCGACGGCGCGCCGCGCAACTTCATTGCCCGTCTGGCGGGGGGCGACAACGTGGGTTCAGGACAATTCGCCTTCAGCGATGCGAACTACAACGTGTTGGAAAACTCGACCAACGTGACGATTACCGTCCGCCGCCTTGTCGGCAGTTCCAATGCCGTCAGCGTGGCCTTCGCAACCGCGGACGGCACAGCGCTCGCCTCCACCCACTACCTGGCGACGAATGGCGCCCTGTTTTTCGGCCCTGGTGAAACGGTTCGCTCGTTCGTTCTGCCCGTGATCGACGACATCGCTACGAACGCCGACCGCGCGCTGACGCTCCGCTTGTCCAACCCCACGGGCGGCGCCTCTCTCGGCTTCCCCGCAGTCGCGACGGTCAACC
The DNA here is from genome assembly GCA_964652165.1 of uncultured Bifidobacterium sp. GTDB lineage: Bacteria > Verrucomicrobiota > Verrucomicrobiia > Limisphaerales > JADJPG01 > DASTLJ01. The sequence goes on along the minus strand of CAZZAQ010000197.1, from coordinate 6,132 downwards.
TGATCAACGACGACAGCGCGTTGCTCTTCACCTTCCCGCGGTTCAGCGCCTCGGAAAGCCAGGGCAGCAACGTCGTGATTACCGTGCAACGCACCGGCAGCCAGGTGGGGACGGTCACTGTCGATTTCGCCACCGGGACCAACGGGACCGCCACCCCAGGGCTGGACTTTTTCGACCAGGCCGGTCAGTTGGTGTTCACCAACGGCCAGACCGTCGCGTCGTTTCTCGTGCCGGTCATCGACGACACCCTCATTGAAGTCAATGAAACCGTCGCTCTGCAACTTTTCAACCAAACCCGCACTTACCCGGCGGGCAACGTTTCCATTGACGCTCCCACCGCCGTGCTGGAAATCGTTGACGACGACTTTGGCATTGGCCTGATTGGCTTCGCGACCAGCAATTTCACGGTCAGCGAGCGGGGGGGCGCGGCGGCTATTACCGTCACCCGGGCGGGCGGCAGCGCGGGCGCCGCCTCGGTGTTCTTCGCGCTGAGTCTCGGGCTGACGAACGCGGCCACGCCCGGACTGGATTACATCAACACCAACGGTTTGCTGGTCTTTGGCGACGGCCAGACGGTGAAGATGTTTACCGTGCCGATCTTCGACGATACGCTCGTGGAGGGCCCGGAGCAGATCCGGCTGAACCTGTTCAACGTCACGGGCGCCGCCCTTGGAGTGAGCAGCGCCACATTGACCATCCTGGCCGACGAAGCCGTGTTTTCGTTCGCCCAGCCTGTGTTCGTCGTGAACGAGAACGCCGGCAGCGCTTTGATCACCGTCTCGCGGTCTCCGCAAGGAACCGGCCCGGTCAGCGTGGGCTTTGCCACGAGCGACAACACCGCGCTGAACAGCCTCGACTACCGCGGGACCAACGGCACGCTGGTTTTTGCTCCGGGCCAGTTGACGGCCTCTTTCCAGGTCCCGATCATCGACGACATCATTGGCGAGGGAAATGAACTCCTGACGCTCACACTGCTGAACCCGGGAGGCGAATCCACACTCGCCGTCGGCACGGACGTGGCCTCCCTCGTCATCGTGGACAACGACGTCAGTTTCAGTTTCCTGGCGACGAACTTCCCGGTGCTTGAGGTGGACGGCACGGTGGACATCCAGGTCGTTCGCCGCGGGCGGACCAACGGCACGGATAGCGTCGAGTTCAATACCAGCGACGGCACGGCGATCGCCGGTCAGGATTACGCCTTCACCAACCTCACGCTCATTTTCGCACCTGGCGAAGTGCTCAAAGTCGTCTCCGTGATCATTCGAGACGATGCCCTCGGCGAAGGCACCGAGTTCCTGAACCTGAACCTGGTCAACCCCTCCCTGGGTTCGACGGTCGGCGTTCCAGGCACCGCGACGGTGTCCATTTTCGACGATGAAGACACTCTGAGCTTTGGGGCGGGGGCGTTCTCGGTGGACGAAAGCGCCGGTACCGCGTTCGTCACCATCACGCGCAATGGGGCCTTCCCATTTGCCACCGTGACGGTCCAGTTCCAGACGATAGCCGGGACGGCGACGGCAGGACTGGACTACACCGATGTGAGCGGCCAGCTCACCTTCGGCTTCGGCGAGACTTTCAAGTTCGTTCCGATCCCCATCACGGACGACCTGCTCATCGAGGGTGACGAGACATTCACCGTCCGTCTTTTCAACGCTTCTGGCGCAACCCTCATCAGCCCCAGCAACGCGGTCGTGACGATCGTGGAAAATGACACCAGCGTGGCCTTCGGCGCCGCCACGTTCAGCGTCTCCGAGACCGTCGCCAACGCGGTGATCCCGGTGATTCGGTCCGGGGGCACGGCGGGCACCGTGTCGGTCCGGGCTTTTACGACCAACGGCACCGCCACGGCCGGAGTCGATTACGTCGGGACGAACGTTTCAATCGTTTTCCCGCCCGGCGTGACGAGCCAATCCCTGGTGATTGCGCTCAACGACGACCTGCTGATCGAGGGCAACGAAACTGTCACCCTGCGGCTGGTCAACCCGCTCGGCGCCGTGCTCGGGACACCCAGCACCGCGACGCTGACGATCCTGGACGAGGACGCCAGCATCATCGTGCCCGCCGGCTCGTCGATTGTATTCGAAAACATCCCGCCGCCCAGCGGCGTCATCGATCCGGGCGAGAGGGTTACGGTGAACTTCGGCCTGCGCAACATTGGAAACGTCGACACAATGAACCTCGAGGCCACACTGCTCAATAGCAACGGTGTGACGCTCGCGAGCGGTGCGCAGACCTTCGGCGTGGTGGCCGCGTCGGGCGCCGTCGTCTCCAAGCCATTCACGTTCACCGCTGCCGGCACGAATGGCGGGCGCGTCACGGCGGTGCTCCGGCTCCAGGATGGCGCCAACAATCTGGGCACCGTGAGTTTTGATTTTACGCTGGGTCTCAATGTCAACAACTTCGTCAACAGCGGCGGCGCCGCCATCAACGACCGCGGAACGGCCTCGCCTTACCCAATGACCAATATCGTTACCGGGCTCGCCGGAGTGATCACCAGGCTCACGGTAACCGTCGCCAATATCAGCCATACTTTCCCGGACGACATCGACATGCTCCTTGTCGGACCGGGTGGGCAGAAGGCCGTTTTGATGTCCGACGCCGGCAGTTCGAGCAGCACGGCCAACCCGATCGCCAACGTGACGCTCAAGTTCGATGACGCCGCGGCCAACTCCATCCCGGACAGCAACCAGATCGTTTCCGCCACCTATCGCCCGGCTAACTGGTTCGGCGTCGGCTCGGCGGATTCCTTCCCGGGGATACCGGGTCCCTACACCAACTCTTCTCTGTCCATCTTCAGCAACACCCCTCCGAACGGGGTCTGGTCGCTCTACGTGGTCGATGACGAAACAGGTGACGTTGGGAATATCGCCGGAGGTTGGACCCTGGGCATCACCACCACGGAAAGCATCCTGCCGCAGGCGGATCTCTCGGTCACGGCGACGGACGGGCCCGATCCGCTGGCGGCCGGCGACACGCTCACCTACACGATACTCGTGATGAACAACGGTCCCTCGATGGCCACGGGGGTGATGCTGACGAACACCTTGCCTCCGGGGATGAACTTCATTTCCGTCTCCACGACGATGGGGAGTTGCACCGCCGTATCGAACCAGATCGTGTGTAATCTGGGCTCGCTGGGCAGCGGTTTGCCTCCCGCCACGATTACCGTCCTCGGCACGCCGACATTCCCGGGCACCATCACGGCGCTGGCGACCGTGACCGGGGGGCAGATGGACGTCGTGCCGGCCAACAACAGTTTTTCGATCAAGACCTCCGTGGTCCCGCTGACGCTGGCGATCGCCATCGCCCACGAAGGCACCGATTGTGTGCTACGCTGGCCCGCGCCCGCCGCGGGCTATACGCTCCAGTACGCCAACTCCTTGCGTTCGGCCAGTTGGGCCAACTACCCCGTTACGCCGGTAGTGGTCAACGGGATGAACTCTGTGATTGTGAATATGACAAACAACGCCCGGTACTTCCGTTTGCGCGCGCCGTAGTGTTCCGGTCCGTCGCGCGGGTCCGGGAACAGTTATTTTATGAACAGATTGAGTATTTGGTTCGCGAAGCGATCGAGAGCTTTCGGGGCAATGGGCCTGGCGGGCCTCTTGCTCGCGAGCGCCGGGACTGTCGTTCGTGCGGCGGACGAGCCGCTTTCCCCGGAATTGGTCACGAAAATCACCGCCTTGCTCGCGGACAAGCAAACCCGCACCCCGGCGCAAAACAAGCTGAGTTCCGAGCTGCTCTATGCCATCCGGATGGCGCGCGGCGAAGCTGTGGCGCCGGGCGTGCCGACCCAGCGGCTGAGCTTTACGAACGACACCAACGGCCGCGTGCTCGTGGACATCAAAGCCAACGTGACCGATGCCCTGCTGGCCCAGATTCGCCAGGGCGGGGGCGAAGTCATTCTAAGCTTTCCCCAGTACCAGGCCATCCATGCCCGCATCGCGCTCAACCAGCTCGAATCGCTGGCGGGGCTGGCGGACGTGCTCGCTATCAAAGCCGCAGACAGGAGAGCGACTCGCTTGGGACGGCTGACGACCGAGGGTGATAAAACGCACCGCGCCGGGCTGGCGCGAACCAACTTCAATGTAATGGGGGAAGGCGTGAAGATTGGAGTCATCTCGGACAGCGTCGATTTTCTGCAACTCTCATTGGCTTCCGGAGACATTCCGACAGTCACGATCCTGCCCGGTCAGGCCGGGTTCGGCACTGGCGAGGGTACGGCGATGCTGGAAATCGTGGCGGACATCGCGCCCAAAGCAGAATTGTTCTTCTCCAGCTCGGGTCCCTCACTCCAGTCCATGGCGCAGAACATACGGGACCTTCGCGACGCTGGGTGCGACATCATCGTCGATGATCTCGGGTTTGCGTCCGAGTCGCCGTTTCAGGACGACGTTCTCGCCCAGGAGGTCAATCTCGTCACGTCTGAAGGAGCGCTGTATTTCTCCGCCGCGGGCAATAGCGGTAACAAGAATGACGGCACCGCCTCAGCCTGGGAAGGGGACTACAAAGATTCGGGCATGACTTTCGCCGGCGCCGGCGTGAGCGGCATTGCCCATACGTACGGGAACACCATTTACAACTCGGTCACCAATTCATTCGGTGGACTGTGTGTCTTATTCTGGTCCGACGCGCTCAATCGGGCTGCCAATGATTATGACTTGTTCGTTTTGGATCCCGCAAATAACAATATCCTCTCGAGTTCCACCACGGTCCAAAACGGGAATGACGATCCGTTCGAGCTGGCCGTGGCGGGGATCGGCGAACGGATTGTTATTATCAAAACAAGCGGAGCCGGCCGGTTTCTCCACCTGGAAATGTTCCCCGAAGGGCAACTCACTATCTCTACCGATGGCGGCATTCGCGGCCATCCGGCCACGACCAACGGCTTTGGGGTTTCCGCCGTAAATGTGAGATCTGCCCTTCCCGGGGTATTCACTGGCGGCCCGGGAAATCCGGTCGAAACCTTCACCGTGGATGGTCCCCGACGGGTGTTTTTCGATGCGGCTGGAAATGTTCTTAACACGACCTTGACTAACGCGACGAACTTCTCGTCCACCGGCGGCCTGATTCGCAACCAGCCGGAGATTACAGCCGCCGATGGCGTGATGACGACGACGCCGGGCTTCAACCCGTTTTTCGGCACCTCGGCCGCAGCGCCCCACGCGGCGGCCATCGCGGCCCTGCTCAAGTCCTACAATCCAGGACTGACCCCACAGCAAATCCGTTTTGCACTGACCAACACCGCGCTCGACATCGAAGCGCCTGGGCCGGATCGGGACTCCGGAGTCGGAATCCTTGACCCCGTGGGCGCGCTGGCCAGTATTCCGCCGCCACTTCCGACGCTGATCGCCAGCAATCTTTCCGGCGGCAATCTCAACGGCATCATCGAGCCCAACGAGTGCAATGAATTGGACCTGGTCTTGCGGAACAACGCCGTGGATCCCGCCGCCAACATCATCGCCACCCTCACGACCGTCACCCCAAATGTGACCATTGCCGTGCCCACACAGTCCTATCCGGGCATCCCGCCCGGCGCAACGGCGACGAACTCAGCGCCGTTCCGCTTCTTTACTTCGCCTGTGTTTCCCTGCGGCACGGCCATCGACTTCACGCTCGTCGTCTCCTCCTCGCTGGGCCTCTCGACCAACAACTTTACGATGACCAGCGGCGCCATCGGCCTTATTCCAGTGGCGTTTTCCAATTTCACAGTGACCGCCATCCCGGATCCCATGGGCACCAACGCAGGTTTCGTGGACGTGCCTATTGCCGTTACCAACTTTCCGGGTTCCATCGGCAAGGTCACCGTGGCCGTGCACATTCTACACCCGTCCGATCGCGATCTGGCTCTTCAACTCATCGCACCCGATGGCAGCCGGAGATTTCTCTCGTTTCTCCGCGGTGGCGCTTCTCCAGACTATGGCCTGAGTTGCACAGAGCCTACGATGTTCGATGAATTCGCCGGTACGAACATCGCTGCCGGCCTGCCGCCGTTCCTCGGCACATACAAACCTGAGCAGTCGCTGTTGCTCTTCAGCGGCAAGAGCGGCACGAACGTCAACGGCAACTGGCGCCTGCGCGTGTTCGACGCGCGCTTTGGGTCCACCGGCAGCGTGCAGTGCGTCACCGTGA
>CAZZAQ010000196.1:4868-7668 GCA_964652165.1 uncultured Bifidobacterium sp. | reverse complement strand
ATTATTTGGCCCCTTTGGGGCATCTCAGAAACTGAGATGCACCCATTTGGCGGGGGCTTGCGAATTCAGGCTGGATTTATCGCGAGCAGACCGTATGTCATGGGGCTGCGTTTCCCACTGAAATTATGCGACACACCGATCAATCGCGCCTCGTCATGAAAACCCTTGCCTCCCTCCTCTTCCTCGCCGCTGCCGCCACCGCCTCGGACAAATCATCCTCAGCCCTGCCGCGCGGCGCGCCGGAGGCGCAGGGGATTTCGTCCGCGGCCATCCTGGAGTTCGTTCAGTCCGCCGACCGGCAGGTCAAGGAGATGAACAGCTTCATCCTCGTGCGCCACGGCCACGTCGTCGCTGAGGGCTGGTGGACGCCGTACGCGCCGGAGACGCCGCACGTGTTGTATTCGTTGAGCAAAAGCTTCACGTCCACGGCGGTCGGTCTGGCGGTGAGCGAGGGCAAGTTGAGCATCGATGACGAAGTGCTGAAGTTCTTCCCGGATGACGCGCCCGCTGCGCCCACCAACAATCTCAAAGCCATGCGCGTCCGCGATTTGCTCTGCATGTCCACGGGGCATCAAACGGAAGTTCGCTTGGCGGAGACGAACGAGTTCCCTTGGACGAAGTCGTTTCTCGCGCACCCGGTGCCGCACAAGCCGGGCGCCCACTTCCTCTACAACACGCCGGGCACTTACATGCAATCGGCCATTGTGCAAAAAGTGACGGGCCAGACGGTGCTCGACTACCTGCGCCCGCGTCTCTTTGACCCGCTGGGCATCGAAGAGCCGACGTGGGGCACCAGCCCGCAGGGCATTTCCCTCGGCGGCTACGGACTGAATATCCGCACCGAGGACATCGCGAAGTTCGGCCAGCTCTATCTGCAAAAGGGCCGTTGGCACGGAAAACAATTGGTGCCCGCCGACTGGGTCGAGGCCGCGACCGCGCGCCAGACCTCGAACGGCAGCAATCCGAAGAGCGATTGGGAACAGGGCTACGGCTATCAATTCTGGCGCTGCCGCCACGGGGCCTACCGCGGCGACGGCGCGTTCGGCCAATACTGCCTCGTGATGCCCGAACAGGATGCCGTCATCGCCATCACCAGCGGCACCCGGGACATGCAGGGCGTGCTGAATCTGATTTGGGAGAAGCTGCTCCCGGCGATGCAGTCCGCGCCCTTGCCGGCCAACGAGGGCGCGCGAAAGGAACTGGAACGCGCCTTGTCGAAATTGGTCCTCCCCATGCCCCAGGGCGCGGCCTCGTCTCCGCTGGCGGCGAAGATTTCCGGCAAGCGGTTTGTCTTTCCGGCGAACGCTCAGAAACTGGAAGCCATCACGTTCGAATCGGTTGCCGGCCATTCGCCGGCACTCGTGGTGCGAGTGAACGGCGCGGACCATCGCCTCGCCAGCGGTCACGGCGCATGGCAGAAGGGGCGCATGGCCTACGGAGCGTTGACGAACCAACCCGTCGCCGTGGCGGGCGCGTGGACGGCGGACGACACTTACACCGCGAAATTCTGCTTCCACGAAACTCCGACGTCCGTCTCCGCCAACCTGAAATTTTCCGGCGATGAACTGTTCTACGACGCCGAATATAACGTGGCCTTCGGCCCGACCAAACAACCGCAACTGGCCGGGCGGAGCGAGTAATTACTTCGCGCTGCCGGATTGACAGCATCCGAAGTGATGGCAAAATGTTGGCATGACGCGCACGCAAATCCAACTGCCCGACGACGTTTACGACCGCGCCCGCAAAGTCTGCAAGAGCCGCGAAATCTCCTTCGCCGAACTGGCCCGCCGCGGACTTGAATACATCCTGAGCGTGTATGCCCTCGAACCCGGCGCGGGCGGCGAGTGGCAGCCGCCGAAGCCGCGCCGCCTCGGCTGGAAGGGCCTCAGCGACGCGGAACTCAAAGAGCAGGCGCAACTCACCGCCACGGAAGCCGCCGTAACCGGTCGCAGAAAGCGTTGACGCGCCATGCTCTCGATTGACACCAATATCCTGCTCCACGCCTTCAACGAGGATTCGCCCAGCCACGCGCCGGCCTACGCCTGGCTGACTTCCATCCAGCAGGACGAGGACGTGGCCATCTCCGAGTTCATCCTCGCCGAGCTTTACGGCCTGCTCCGCAATCCCGCCGTGCTCAAGCGCCCCCTCGACGCCGCCGACGCCGTAGAAGTCATCCAGACCTACCGTCGCCATCCGCGCTGGCGTCTCATCGGTTTTCCTGTCGAGAGCCGCCTGCTCCACGATGCCCTCTGGCAAAAGGCCCGCCGCAGTGACTTCGCTTTCCGGCGCCTTTACGACGCCCGTTCCGCCCTCACCATGACCGCGCAAGGCGTGACCGAACTGGCCTTGTCGCTGGTTGCCGAACTGCGCTTAGAACTGGCGAACGTCAACGTGAAGGACTACGAAGGCTTCGGGTTTCGGAAGGTGTGGAATCCAATCCAGTCGTGAAAGGAGCGCCGACGACAGGAGCATGGCTGCCACGCTTGAGCGATTGAGATTTGGGCCGCCGCGCCTGAGCAGACCGAACTGACTTGCTCCATTGAACACCACACAGGGACTTAAAAAACTCGTCGGTTATCACATCGTGGCCTTTCTGCTTTGGGCCTTGCCGACGGCTTCGCAGGATTTTCATTTCGATGCTTCCATGTCCCGTCCGGTGTTGGAAAATTATCTTTCCCGGTCGATCTCTTTTACCGAACAGCTCCATGACGATCTGACGAAACCCCGCAACAACCGTGGCGTGGTTCCCAGGGATAACATGCGTTTGATACTCGACACGCGTGCCAAGTTCGTTGGGCGC
>CAZZAQ010000196.1:0-4858 GCA_964652165.1 uncultured Bifidobacterium sp. | reverse complement strand
GCGGTTCGTGCTGGCCGGGAACCCCGGCGACGTGGGCATGGGCTGGGTCGCGCGTCGCCACGTTCGGACGGGTGCAGCGCCGTGGCAGCCGTACGAAGAGCCCGACACGCGCGCCAAGTTCGTGGGCCGCGCGCTCATGGTCTGGGGCCGGGAGCGCAACCTGTCCGCCTTCCTGGAAACAGCGAAGCCCTACGCAGCCGCGCTGCACAAGGCCGATCCGGAGATCATCCTACAGGCTGCCGCCTTTGAAATCGTCACGCGGGGCGTGGAATCGATTTCGATTCCCGAGGGTGTGCTCCGGGAATTCGGCCATCCCGTGACGAACCGCACTTTTCGTTATGAGGACATGCTTTACGCCAATAGACGCTTCGAGAACCACTGGGGCGGCAACGGATCTGTCCCCGACATGAGCAGGCTGGAGACGCGCCTGTGGTTTTATTTCCTCGTCACCCGTTACATCGACGTGGGAATCGAGGCCATCCATTTCGGCCAGGTCGGCCTGATGGACAAAAACGATCCTGGCCACGCCGGCTGGCTGGACCTGCTGGGCCGGGTCCGCGCCTACGCCCGCAAGCATGCCCGCAGACATTTCCTGGTTTGCGACGCCCACACGCCGACCGGTGGTTACGTGGAAGGCGGCAAACTGCTGTTCGATTTTCATTCCTTCCCTCTGCGCATCGTCGAAGTGGCCGATCAGCCATACAAAGGAGTCCTGAAGGTTGGCTATTCAGACTCCATCTTCACCAGGAGCAAGGGAGGCATCACCCCCAGCGGGTGGTCGTGCGAGCACCTGCCGTTCCTCGTGGAGTTCGACAATTTCGGGAGAAGCAATCCAGGCAAACCGAGCAAGTCGCCGTTCATCTGGGGCTGGGACGAAATCACCTGGTTCGCGCTCCTGCCCGAACAGGAACGCAACGATTGGCTGCGCTACGCGTGGAAATGGGTCAAAGACACAGACCCGAACGGCCATCTCCAGATGCCCGGAAGCCGAATCATGACCCCGGGAACTCCCGACAAACCGCGCTGGTATTGGGCCAACACCCGCAGCGACGCCTGTCCCAGTGGCTTTAATACGGAGGAGACTATTCGTTCCATTTGGGCAGCCGATTCGGCGAGACCATAGCCGCGAAGTTTTTGACCACGGATTACGCGGATAACACGGATGAAGCCGGTTCTCCATTGCTCATCCGTGTTATCCGAGTAATCCGTGGTCAAACTCAGCTCAGAGGACAAGCCGCTGCGGGCGGTTTGAATCAAGGAAAGTCAACCTGGAAACCGCAGATGAACACAAATGAACGCAGATAAACTACTCCTCACAAATGGGCCGTGTAGATGAGCGCGTTTCACCCATCAGGTGAAGCGTCTCCGGCTTGGATCTCCCTTGGCATCTGCGTCCATCTGCGTTCATCTGCGGTTGAACCGCCGTTTTTGGGGTCAATTGCTGGACCGAAAACACTGCGGAACGTCAGGTTTTCGCTCGTTTCGCTCGTTTCGCTCGTTTGGCGCTTTCCCTCTCCTGCGCCGGTCTCTTACTTTGGGGGGCGTGCGCGACACTTGCGTCAACTGCAGGCCAGGGCTGAGCTCGCTGCTCGGCGGGGCTGTTTCGTCTGCCCGCGACCTCACGGTCGCAGCTACGCTAAACTTCTCCTCCCTCGGAAGGTACAGGGAGATTGAGCGCGGGGCATGTTCGGGCAGTTTCAAGCCGTGCGCTCAACCGGGTCAAACCAGGTCGAACGCAGTCAAGTTCAGTCAAGCCGGATCAAGCCTGGTCAAGCTTATAGGACGGATTGGTCGAATCGGGCGAATCATCATACCAAGTCATCCTCAGTCAAACCCGTTCAAACTCAGTCAAGTCCGGTCAGACTCAGACAAGCTGAATCAAACCAAATCAAGATTCATTGGCTCGACGCACCCCAAGTGCGCCACAAGTTCTTCCACCGTGAAGTTCGGTTTCGAGGCGAGCAACTGATCGGCGGTAGCGCCGTGTTGCCAGACGGCGAAGTGCAGCGCGTGAGCTGGATTCAACTGAAGCTCCGGCTGGGCAAGCAGCCCCGCGATGTAGCCCGCGAGCACATCGCCGCTCCCGCCCTGGGCCAGGCAGGGATTGCCCGAGAGATTCACAGCAAGCGGCTCCGAGCCGCGCCCGATTAGCGTCTGGTGGCCTTTCAAAACGACCCAGCAGCCGCCGAACTTTTGCGACAGCGCCCGCAACGCGGCCGGACGATCCTCTTGAACGCCGGCCGTCGAGCCGCCAAGCATCCGCGCCGCTTCACCGGGATGCGGCGTGATGATGCGGAGGTTTCGTTCGGCCGTCACGCCGGGCGGAAGCCAATCGAGTGCGCTGGCGTCCGCGATGACCGGGACCTGCGAGTGTTGCCAGAGCGCGCTGGCCGTGTCGCGAACGCTGTGCGCAAGGTCCTTCGCCGCCAGCCCGGGTCCCACGAGCACCGTGGTGACGTTTCCTGGCACTTCGGGCTGTTGGGAGTAGGGCTGGACCATCACCGCCTGGAGCTGCGCGGCAACCGGCGAGTAGATCGACTCGGGGACATGGAGCGTGATCAACCCAGGCTGTGCCCGTTGCGCGCCGCGCGCGGCGAGCACGGCCGCTCCGTGGAACCCGCGGCTGCCCGCGAGGATCGCCAGGTGCCCGAACGCGCCCTTGTGCCCGGCCACGGGACGGCGCGGCGGGTAATCCCGGAAGTCTTCGGGCACGATGGCGGCGAGGTCCGAGGTGAAAGGGCAGGGGACCAGTCCGATGTCGCTGGCGAGCTCCAGCCGGCCGACGAACGGCGCGGCGGCAGTGCCAATCAAACCCCGTTTCACCGCCCCGAGTGTGAGCGTGAGCGTGGCCCGGATCGCGGCGCCCAAGGGCAGCCCGTTGTCAGCGTCCAGCCCGCTCGGCACGTCCACGGCAAGCACGGGCCGGTCGGCGTGATTGATGAGTTCGATGAGTTTGGACCACGCTGCGGAGAGCGGACGATTCAGCCCGACGCCAAACAGCCCGTCGACGATTAGCGCGGGACGGCGCGCCAGCAGCGGCTCGAGGTCCCGTTCCGCGAGGTCAGGTTCCGTCACCCGGTGAAGCTCCGTTCGCCGCCCCGCGATGTATTCGGCCGCAAACGATGTGTCGTCCCCGTTATGGCCTTTGCCGGCGAGGAATAAGACGAGGTCGTCGGAGCGCGTGAGCGATTCGGCGGCGCGGGCTACGGCCTGGCCGGCGCGGCGCATGACGGTTTCCTCCCGCGCACCGGCGGCCCAGGTCGCTTTCTCCCAATGTCGCATCTGCGCCACGGTGAGGACCGGGATCGGCATGGCAAAGTTCTATCGTCTTCGCGGCGGGAAAGGAAGCGTCGCGTGGAAGCGTGGAGGGGAGACTGGAATCGTTGAAGCGTTAATCCGTTGAATCGTAAACCCGGAAATTTCACAGTCGTGTTGTTCGCCGAAGGGCCGGTTTCATTAACACCCCGCTTCAGCGGGGTGTATGCGCGTCGAAAGTCGTTGAAACCGTGTTAACGGTTTCGACAGGGTGTGAGAAACCGTTGAAACGGTTGCTCTTTTCGACCCGGCCCGACTCCCCGCTGAAGCGGGGTGTTAATGAGAGGTGATTACCGCAGCGAGAGACGTGTGAAATATCCGGGCTCAGCGGGGTGTTAATGAGAGGGGAATACCGCGGCGAGGAACGCGTGAACTATCCGCATTGAAGCGTGCTCCGTCGCTTGCGCTTCAACGCTTCAATGGTTTAACGCTTCAACGGCTCCTTGTTCGGCACGCCGCTGCTCTGCGCCTGCGTGGCGTCCGGAACGACGAACTGGAACGCAAACGCCCTCGGCTCGCCGGGTCGAAACTCGAACTCCTGCGCAAGCGTGCCTGCCTTGAGGTGCGCCGCGGTGAGGGTGTAGCGGCCGGCGGGCAGGCCGGTTGGAAGGCGAAAGACGCCATTGGTGTCGGTGACCGCGAAAAACGGGTGCTCGACCACGCAGCCGTAGGCAAACATCCAGGGATGCACGTCGCATTTGATGCGGAGGAAGAGTTCCGGCTTTTTGAAGACGAAAGAGTTGACCTGTCCTTGCCGCGCCTGAGCGATGTTCTGCTCTGGATTCAGCCGTGGTGTGATGTGAAGGTTGTGGAACTCGGGATCTGAGTTCCTGACTTGCAACGTCTGGCCCGTCTGCAATCCGAAGACGTACGGTTCGAACAGGCAACCCACTTGGTCGAGCAGCACAGGGTTCGGTGACACCGTGAATCGCCCGGTGAGTCCCTGGCTGATGTAAACGAACACGTTGGCCAACTGCCCGGCGGGGTTTACGACGTAGTGCCGGGTCGTGGGGCGGCTCCGATTGAGGCGACCGCAGTTCGGGCCGAGGTCGATTGGAATTTCGGGCTTCGGCATGCCGAGCAGCGTCGCGACGCCGAAAATCTCGGTGCCGTCTGTCCCGGGCACTGCGTTCTCCACTCCTCCGACTCCGGGCGCAACCCCGAAGCCGGTGATGCCTTGGAAGGCGACCGCGCCTGAGTTTGGCGACTCGGAGGGCGGCTGCGCGATCGGGCGTTCCGCATTTTCCCTGGGCGAAGAGGGAACACCGCGGGTGGAACGGACCTGGTTCGTCACCGGGCGGCGCAAAGGCTGCTGAGGGTTGATTTCAACGCCCATTTCAGCCGGCTTGTCCACTGCGGATCCCGTCTGAGCGGCCGCCGCCTTGGCCTGTTCCAACTTTCGATCCGTGTAAGCCCTTACCACGATCAACACGAGGCAAACGAGGATGAGCGAGAGGACCAGCAGAATCAGCTTGTTGACGAGCGACGCATTGTCCGTGTTCATGGCGTAGGAATCAGACGAGTAGCAAGGGCCACCGATTCA
>CAZZAQ010000195.1:0-7669 GCA_964652165.1 uncultured Bifidobacterium sp. | reverse complement strand
AGCCAGTCTACCAGCTCACGGCCCGGATTTCAGCCCCGAACGAGACGAACCAGACAGCCCCAATTGGAGACTTTTTGCTCACCGGCAATCACTTGGCGTACTCTTTGTTCGATCCTTATTTTCAGTCTTGGGTTTCTGGAGCCATTCGAGATTCTTTGGGGCAGACCGTCCTCGCCTTGGAAGGCCCGGTTTGTGCGGCTGATGAGGCGTGCGTATTCTTGGGCGAAGGATTCTTGACCAACGACCAGGCCGAAGAAATGAAAGCCGGAATTCTGTCGCTCGTTCTGAATGATTACTTTCAGGGCAGGATCACCCTGACGTGCGTTTCCAGTTTCCAGGACAGCAACGCAGTTCAGCTCACCGGATTCATCAAGGGGGACAATCCCGATTCACTTCGCCCTCGCACTGTGCGATGGGGACGAGCTCGGTACGGGCTAACGGCAAACGTTTTTAGCTACGAAATCCTCCTTCCCGCGACGAATGGCCCTTACCAAGCCTACCTGTACCTTCCGGACGACGCTCGAGTCCGAAGGCTGCTGTTCGCGCTCGGAACGCTTCAGTGTGAACCCCTCTCAGATTACGCGCCTCCGCCGGATGCAGTCGATCTTGAACTCCGTCCGGCCTGCGTGTCGCGTGGCAGTCTCTGCGTTCCGGATCACCTCATTCCTGATCTGCTAGCTGGACAGTGGCTGCTGGGCATTGTGACCCCACCGGGTGCTCTCAAGGCGCTGGGTGACGTTCGGGCTGTGGATTCTGACGGCGACGGTGTGCCTGACTACCTTGATGCCTGCCGAGACACTCCCCCCGGCTCAGTCGTCAAGACCACCGGTTGCAGCATCGAACAGCTTTGCCCCTGCGACGGACCTTGGGCAAACCACGCTGAATTCGTGAAGTGCATGAAGAAGGTCACCAGCGAGTTCTTCAATGCCGGCTTGATCACCGAATCCGAGCGGCGTGAGCGGGTCACGGCAGCGTCCCGTTCCGACTGCGGCAAGCGGCGCTAAACCGGAAAATTCATACGCCGACGGATTACGCACGCCGGATTGAACCTGCCGCGCCCGTGTGTTAGAAAGCGCGGCATGAAACCAAAATGGCTGCGCGGCGCGTTACTCCGGTGGATCCGCATCGCTCTGCCCGCGGCGCTGTTCGTCGCGCTCCCGGTCCGTGCCGCGGACATTCCCTTCGACGGCACGCGGCCGGCGCCGGAATTCCCCGAGGGCCTCGAATGGCTGAACACCGACAAGCCACTCACGCTCGCGGCGCTCAAGGGCAAGGTCGTCCTCCTCGATTTCTGGACCTACTGCTGCATCAACTGCATGCACATCGTGCCCGACCTCAAAAAGCTCGAGGCGAAGTACTCCAAGGAACTCGTCGTCATCGGCGTACACTCGGCGAAGTTCGACAACGAGAAGCAAACGGGAAACATCCGCGAAGCCATCCAGCGCTACGATATCGAGCATCCGGTCGTGAACGACCGCGAGATGGCCGTCTGGCGCAGCTTCGGCGCGCGATCCTGGCCGACGCTCGTGCTCATCAATCCCAACGGCAAAATCATCGGCGCCCACTCCGGCGAGGGTATCTTCGACCTGTTCGACGCCGTCCTCGGCGAGGCCGTGAAGCATTTCGACGCGCAAAAGGCCCTCGACCGCCGGCCGCTGGCGTTGAAGCTGGAGAAGGATCGCGTCCCGCGCCCGATGCTCGCCTACCCCGGCAAGATCACCGCCGACGAGAAGAAGCGCCGCATCTACTTCACCGACTCGAACCACAACCGCGTCATCGTCGCGACGATCGACGGCGAAATCCTCGAGGTCATCGGCGAAGGCGAGGCGGGCCTGCGCGACGGGGCCTTCTCGACGGCGCAATTCTTCCGCCCCCAGGGCCTCTGCCTGGACCCGGCGAAGGACGTTCTATACGTCGCCGATACCGAGAACCACTCCGTCCGCCGCATCGACCTGGCGAAGAAAAACGTCGGAACCCTCGCGGGCACCGGACAGCAGGCGCGCCAGCACAACGTCGAGGGCCGCGGCCGCGAGGCCGCCCTCAACAGCCCGTGGGACCTCCTTCAACTCGGCGACACGCTTTACATCGCGATGGCGGGCCCGCACCAACTCTGGACGCTCGACCTGAAGTCGCTTGATGCGCGCGTCCACGCCGGCAGCGGCCGCGAGAACATCCTCGACGGCCCGCTCCAGGAGGCGCAACTCGCCCAGCCCAGCGGCATCACGACGGACGGATTCCGCCTCTTCTTCGCCGACAGCGAAGTCAGCTCCGTGCGCGTGGCAGATGTGGCGCCGACCGGACGAGTGGACACGCTCATCGGCGAGGGGCTGTTCAAGTTTGGGGACGTGGACGGCAAGTTTCCCGCCGCGCGCCTCCAGCATTGTCTGGGCGTGGCGTGGCGCGACGGTTTCATTTACGTGGCCGACACCTACAACCACAAGATCAAGCGCGTCGATCCTCAAACCCGCGAACTGACGACGTTTGCCGGCGCCGGAAAGCCCGGCGCCGCCGATGGCGAACGCCTCAAGGCGCAGTTCAACGAGCCGAACGGGCTTTGCTTCGTGGACGGTCAGATGCTCATCGCCGACTCGAACAACCACCTGATCCGCGCGTGCGATTTGAAGTCGGGCCAGGTCACAACGCTCCGCTGGAAGAACCCCGAGAAGCTGCGCCGCACCGGCAGGGCGGCCCCCTCCACTCCGGAATTGCGGCTGCCGCTGGTCAAGCTCGCCCCGGACGCGAAGGAATTCATCCTGGCCCTCCAACTTCCCCGCGACACAAAACTGAATCCCCTCGCCAAATCGACGGCGAAGATCTCCACGTCGGACGCGAGCGTGCTCCGGGTGCCGGCCGAGGCGCGCGAACTGGCCGACCTCAAGCTGGTGCTGCCGATTGCCGCCGCCGCCGGCCGCGCCGAACTCAAGGCCAACCTGGACCTGCTTTACTGCGCCAAGGGAAACGAGGGGCTTTGTTACTTCAAGAACGTCCGGTTGATTGTCCCGGTCGAGATCGTCGCCGGCGCGGACGCCCGGCCGGCGATTGAGTATCGCGTCGAGAACTGACCGCCCGTGCCGCCGCCAGCTCGGCCTTGGTGTTGACGTTGAGCGTTTGTTCGCGCCCGCTCCGAGGCGGCGAAACCAGCGAGGCGCGCAGGGTTCGGGCGAGCGCCTGGAGCGAGAATTCTTTGGCGGCGATTTGTGCTTCGACGATCGGCGCGCACTCCACCCGCAACGCGAAGGGAAAGCCCGCAACGCCGTCGTTGAGAGTGAAGGCAGCCTGGCACGGTCCGGACAATTTTCGGAGCAGCTTGCGCAAGAGTGCCGCCGACACGAACGGCATATCACACGCCAGGAACAATTCCCCTTCGGCCCGGCTTGTCCTCAGAGCGGTCAGCACGCCGCCCAGAGGCCCGCAGCGCGGAACGATGTCCCGCCGGATGACGCGCACGGGCAATCCGAGCGCTTTGGCGGCCTGCTTCGCATGGGCCAACATCGTCCGGCGGCCGACGACCAACCGTGACTTGTCGCGGCCCATCCGCGAACTGCGCCCGCCGGCGAGAATGGAGGCGGCCATCTTGAAACTTCTCCCTCGACGCCTCGGCCGCCGGCGTGAAGCGGCGTTCTTCCGCGGCGTGCGTGAGTTCCGCCTCCTCACGTCGGCGGCGTATGTGTTTGGCGTCACCATCTGCGCATCCCGTCTTTGTCGGAATCTTTGTCGCAAACTTTGTCGGCGAACGCACAGTCGACAAAGCGTCCGACAAAGATTCCGACAAAGGGGGCTTCAGTAAAGGAGGCGCTAAACAGATACTCGGCGGCGACCTGAGGGCGTCGCAATTCGCTCTGGATGTTGAGGGCCGGCACGGAGGCGCGGGTTTCTTCACTGGCGTCGCGGTTCTGCGAACTGTTCGCGGAAAAACCTTAGCGTCTGGGCGCGGATGCAGGGAATAAAAAGAAGCGCCGAATAATGGCCGGCGGGCACGATCAGCGTCTCCGGCTTGCCCATCAGGCGGCGCAATTCCCAGCCCTTGCGCATCGGCACGGACGTGTCGCACGTCGCCAGGACGAGGAACACCTTCCTGGGATCGACGCTGGAGGCGACCGCCGCCGGGTCGAGGGTTACCGCCGCTCGAAGCCGCACTTCCAGTTCATGCTGGCTGATGTTTTCTTTTTGCATCACTGCCCGGCGGCGCTTGGCGATGCCGGGTTCCTCGGTGTGCGCAAGAATCCACGGGAGATCGCCTCCCACCAGCCCGAGCGTGGCCGCGCGGATGCGCGGTTCGGCCGGCAGAAGGAGCGCGCCGCGAATCGCCCCCATGCTCACGCCAAACAGCCCGATGCGCGACGCGTCGTACTCCGGCTGTGTCTCGATCCAGTCGAGCGCCTGCCGTGCGTCGATGGTGCACTGCCGGAGCACGCCATCGATTTGGTCGAACCGCTCCCCTTTCACGAGTTTGTCGCGCCGTACCAGCACCGCGGCCATTCCGTGACGCACAAAGTAGCGGGCAAAGTGCTGCTCCAGCGGATAATCGCCGCCAATGATGGGCAGGATGAGAATGACCGGAGCGGGTTTCACCTTGTTGGGCGTGTAACAGTCGAGGGCCAACGTGCGGTCATTGCCGGCAGGCCGCGTGGCGGATCGAATCTCGACCCGGCGGACGTTGAACGGGCTGTTTGTCTGAGGCGAGGTCGACCGGACAACGAGGTTGTCGGGCTTCGAGTACGCAACGGCCTCGAGAAACGCGGCGGGAACCTGCGCCGCCGGGCGCGGCCGCGAAGCCACGGGGAGGTGGAGGCAACCCGGCAACAAGGCGAGCCCTAGCAGGAGGGCGAAATGGATCACGACTTGGTTCACGCGCGACACTATTTGCTATCGTCACTTTCCTGCAGGTTCTGATGGGGCGCAAACCGTAACGTAAGGCGCGTGCCGGCCCGGCGCCCAAGGCGCCTTACTGGATTGCCGCGTCACAGCCGAGGTGGGTGAGACTCCTCGTCCACATTGTCGCCACATCGGTGAAATATCTCCTTGCGAGGGCCGCGATAGACGTTCGACAAACTTTGTTATTCAACACCGGGCCGATTCTTCGGAAGTCCTTGTCGCTTCTCTTGCCGGCGTCCGCCGGCGCGGTTTGAAGCCTCCATCGAAGGCCGCGTCCAATTCCCAGCTATGCTATGCGCCCGTCACCGCGCCGCGATGGCGCTGTTCGACAGGAGAAACGCCATCAAGTCCGCGAACTCCGCCGCAGTCATCAACTCGCCGAAGTTTTCGGGCATGAGCGACGTCTCGGACTCGCGGCGCTCGGCGATGTCTTTCCTGGCAACGGTGATTTCCTTGCCAGTGCTCTCGGCCAGCACGATCAGTTCGCCTTCCTCGCGGCGGAAAAGCCCGCTGGTCACTTCGCCGTCCTTCAACACCAGGAGCGTGGAGCGAAACGCGCGGTCCAGGTTGCGGTTCGGATCAAGAATGTCCTCGCACAGCCGGTCCAAGCCGCGCTGGCCGATGCCGTCGAGTTGCGGCCCGATGAGCGCGCCTTCGCTCCCGATGCGATGGCAGGCAGCGCAATGCTTGGCGAAGATGAGCTTTCCTGCGTCGGCTTTCCCGGGCGCGGCGGCGTAAGCGGTGCGGCGGTCGGCGACGAGCTTGTCGCGCGCGTCGTCGGCGGGAGGAAGTTTGGCGGTGAGCGCTTTGACGCGGGCTTCCCAGTCCCTGGGTTTGGAGGATTTCAGGCGGTTGTTCACGCCGACGCGCTGCAAGACGCGCGGCGAGATGGCGCCACTCTCGATGCCGGCCAGGAGGGTTTCGGCGCTGAATCTGGCGCTGGCCATCGTGTAGGCGAGTTTTTCCTGCGACTTGAGCGGAAGGGATTTCAGCGCGGTCACGACACCGGTCTGGGCGTCGGCAGCGTTTTGGCTGGCAAGCACGTCGGCGACGGCTTCGCGGTAGGCGACGGGGCCGTAATTGGTATTCAGCGCGCTGGCGAGGACGGCCACGGCCTGATTGGGTTCCAGAGCGACCCACGCGCGGGCGAATCCGGCCAACGTCTCGGTGTCAGAATCGTCCAGGCGCATGTTGCGCTGCGGTGAACAGAAATGGGCAAAGACGGGCGCGGACTCCTTCATGTTCAGGCGGACAGCCGCGTCGGTGGCGGCGGCGAACCAGTCGCGCATCTTGCGCGGGGAGAACTCGGACGGGCGCAACTGGGAAAGCTCCGGCTCGAAACCGCCAAAGGCCAGCCAGGCATAGGCGCCGCCATCGTCGCCATCGACGGCCTCGACATAGACAAGCTCGCCCTGGTGGTTCGGGAACTGCCAGGTGATGCGCCGGGCAGTGTCGTTTCGCGGCGCGGGCGCGGAGGCGAGCGTTTCGCCGGTGCCGACCACGCGAAGGCAAATGAAGTTCTTCCTGCCGGCGGGTTTGTCAGGGAAACCATCGTGGCCGCAGAACCAGAAGCTGAGTTTGGCCGGCAGTGGAAAGTCGGGCGAACGCAATACGCCGGTCAGTGGCTCGCCATGCGGAAGACTGGAGGTGAGCTGGCGCTTCCGGCCATCGGTGGAGTTGCGCGTCTCGAGGTCCCACGGGACGGCGGTCGGATTCGGCTCGTAGGACATGGCAGTCCACGTGTGATAGCTTTCGAGCGCGGAGAAGAATTTCCAGACAAGGTTGGTGCCCCAGCCACGAATGTCCGCGGGCCGCGCGCGCCCGCGTTGCTGCAAGCCTTCGTCCACCGACTTGAGCATGGCGAACTGGCGCTCCAGTTCCTGGTATTGCTCCAGCCCGTAGGCGTCCGGAATGCGGGCGTTGGCGAAGTCGGCGAGGTGAGGCAACTCGCTCTCGGGCGCGTAGCGCGCAACGGTTTTGAGCACTTCAGCAACGGGCGGGGAAGGGTTCTTCGCCTTGCTCAACATCGGCAACAGGCGCAGAAGGAAGGTAGCGGCCGCCGGTGACTTGACGCCGATGGCAACGTCGGCAAGGGCGAGCGTGTCGGACTCGCTCCATTGCTGTCGGTTCACCTCGTCGAAGACGCTCTCGCTCTGAAGCTGGTCGCGGAGCGATTTGCGGACGACGTAGAGGAGATGCGTGTCAGCGGCCGGGACTCGCGCGCGAAGGTCCAGCAGTGGGCGAAGGTGCGCCGCGATTGGAAAGCGTCCGAGCGCTTCGGCGGCGCAGCGCTGGACAAGCGGGTCGCGGTCAGCGATTCCTTTCTGAGCGATTTGCAAGGCTATTGGGTTCGAGTCCGCTGGAGTAGTGCCTGTCGAAGAGCGGAGAATGTCCGCCGCGATGCGTTGGACGTGAACGCGGACCAGGCGGTCTTCATGCTTCGCCAGAATCGAAAGGGCGGATGGCTCCAGCGCGCCCAGGCGGTGGAGCATCCAGAGGCTTTGGACGCTGAAAGCAGGACGAGGCGTCGTCGTTGCCAGTCTTCGCTCAATCAAAGGCACCGCATCCTTGCCGATGCGGTCCGTGAGTTGATCGGTGGCGAGCATGCGGCGAAGGAGATTTGGGTGCCCCAGCCCGGCGATCAACTCGTTGACCGACGCTTTTGTGAAGTCAGCCGGTGGATGGAATTTCGCTTTGCCGTCGCTGCCGCGATAGACCACCCGCCAGATGCGCCCGCTGGTCCGGTCGCGGCCGGGATGGGCGAGCGGCACTTCGTAGTGGCCGATGATGCGGT
>CAZZAQ010000194.1:0-7672 GCA_964652165.1 uncultured Bifidobacterium sp. | reverse complement strand
CCTCGCGCTGTTGCTCAAGGCCACGAACCGCCTGGCCGAGGCCGAGTCGCTGATGCGTCGGGTTCTGGCCATTGATGAAGCCGCCTTCGGCCAGGACCATCCGGAGGTTGCCACAGACCTCAATAACCTCGCAACCTTGCTCCAGTCCACGAACCGGCTGGCCGAGGCCGAGCCGCTGATTCGCCGCGCCCTGGCCATTGATGAATCCGCCTACGGCCAGGACCATCCCAATGTCGCCATCAGCCTCAACAACCTCGCGCAGTTGCTCCAGGACACGAGCCGCTTGGCCGAGGCCGAGCCGCTGATGCGCCGCGCCCTGGCCATTGAGGAGGCTGCCTACGGCCCGGACCATCCCGATGTAGCCAAGGTCCTCAATAACCTCGCGCGGTTGCTTCAGGCCAGAAACCGCTTGTCCCAGGCCGAACCGCTGATGCGCCGGCATCTGGAGATTTTCGTGAAGTTCACCTGCGCCACCGGGCATCCGCATCGTCATTTTGATGACGCGATCGGCAACTATCGCGCCCTCCTCATGCAAATGGGCGACTCACCAGCGCAAGCGCAGGAGAAGATCGACCACCTCCTCCGCCCGCTTCGCTCCCGCTGAACCCGGATATTTCACAGCGCGCAGGAAACGCCCACAGCCGGTAGCCGCCGACGTGAGGAGGCGGACCCGTCTCGCTGATGGAACCATCCGCCTCCTCACGTCGGTGGCTACGGCGCTTGTGAAATATCCGGGTGAAGCGACCGCGGCGTGTTTCTCAACGCCAGCCACCTCAAAGGGAGCCCCAGTGCTCCAACCAAATTCTCAACCCGAACTCTAAAGCTGAGACCACGGATTTCACGGATGGCACGGATGGGAAAAGGTTTCCAGCCTCAGCCTTGCGAACGAAGCAATGCGGAGAGCTTCAGCCCCAAGTCTCTCCTCATCCGTGTCATCCGCGTAATCCGTGGTTCGCGGGAGGGCGGACTTCCACGTCCGCCGGTTTCATTTAAGTTCTCCCGCGCCGTGCCGTTCCAAGGCGCATGGAATCAAAACGTCCATTCGCGCGTGTTGCGGCCTGGTTGGCGCTCTGGCTGGCTGTCGCCGCCGTCGTGCTGTTCCTTGTTCCCGTCGTCACCCGACCCACGCGAGCCGCGATGCCAGCCGCGTATGGTTTGGCGCTGGTCACGCTCCTGGCGCTGGGCGTGTTCGTCTGTCTGATCGCGTCGCTGCTTTGTGCCATCGTGGCACTGTGCGGCGTCCGCAAGCACGGACGCAAAGGCATCATGGCGCTGGCGACTGCGGGCCTCGTGATCGCGGTGCTGATGCTTATTCCCGTGCTCGTCGGCATGGCTTCCGGCTTTGCTGAATCTGTGCGACCCGCGAAGGCGCGCGATGGGGCGACCAATCGGTCCACGACGCCCCGGCCGGCCCAGTAGATTTGGAGTTCGCCGGCAGAGCGCAGCGACGAGGGCGCTTTGGTTCCGGGCCAACCCTTCGACTACGCGAGTAAAGCGGTGTCGCGCTACGCTTGCCACCGCACTCCAAAATCACGGGCGGCAATCCGCTTCAACGATTTAACGCTTCAACGACTCAACGCTCCAGCGCATGCTGCCCGCATGCCTGACCCGCAAGTCCTGTCCGCCGTCCCGGTCGCGGGTGCCGCAGTGAGCCCTTCGCAAGTCGCCGATCTCATCGCCCGCGCCTGCCTGCCGGAGCGCTATCGCGACCAGCGCGTCCTGGTCATCGTCCCCGACGGCACGCGCACCGCGCCGGTCGGGCTGTTGTTCCAGACGCTTTACAATCAGATCGGGCACGTGGCGCGACAACTCGACGTCATCGCCGCGCTCGGGACGCACCAGCCGATGAGCGAGGCGCAGTTTTGCGAGCGGCTGGAAATCACCGAGGCGGAACGCAAGTCCGCCTACGGCAAGGTCCGCTTCTTCAATCACGAATGGAACAATCCCAAGGCGCTGCGCCAAATCGGGGCCATCTCCGCCGACGAAATCTCAAAACTCACCGGCGGGCTGTTCGCGATGGACGTGCCCGTCGAGATCAATTCGCGCATCTTCGACTACGATCGGCTCATCATCATTGGCCCGGTGTTCCCGCACGAAATCGTCGGATTCAGCGGCGGGAACAAGTACCTTTTCCCCGGCATCGGCGGGCCGCAGATCTTGAATTTCTTCCACTGGCTCTCCGCCGTCATCACCAACCCGAAGATCATCGGAAACCAGTGGACGGCCGTCCGCCGCATCGTGGACAAGGCCGGCTCATTTGTGGTCGTGGACAAATTGCTGTTGGCGATGGTCGTCGCGCCGGACAAGTCGCTGGCCGGCCTCTTCGCAGGCACGCCCGAAGGCGCCTGGGACGCCGCAGTGCAGGTCTCCAAGCAGGTTCACATTGTTTACAAGGATCGGCCCTTCCACTCCGTGCTCTCCTGCGCGCCGAAGATGTATGACGAGCTCTGGGTCGGCGGCAAATGCATGTACAAGCTGGAACCGGTCGTGGCCGACGGAGGCGAACTGATCATTTACGCGCCGCACATTCACGAAATCTGCGTTTCCCACGGCGAACACATCCGGAAGGCCGGCTACCACTGTCGCGACTACTTCCTCAAGCAGTGGGACAAGTTCAAGCACTTCCCGTGGGGCGTGCTGGCGCATTGCACGCACGTTTACGGCCTCGGCACGTTCGAGAACGGCGTCGAGACTCCGCGCGTGCGGGTCACGCTGGCGACCGGCATTCCGGAGGAAGTCTGCCGGCAGATTAACCTTGGCTACCGCGACTGGCGGAGCATCCGTCCGGAGGATTTCCTGAACCGCGAACACGACGGCGTGCTCCACGTCGCCAAGGCCGGCGAGATGCTCTACAAACTGAAGCACCCGCCGAAATGGGCCGCAGGGGAATAGACCCTCATGGGCGACCTCAACGAATTCTCCCTGCCATTGCGGCTGTTCCTCAAGGCGTATCGCTGGCGGCGCATCGACCCGGTGCCGTGGACGCCGCTCAGCAAGCCGCTGGCCCGCTGCAAGCTGGCGCTCGTTTCCAGCGCCGGGTTCGTGATGCCGGACCAACCGCCATTCGACGAAAACTTCAAGGGCGGCGACCCGAGCTTTCGAGAGATTCCCTCGGACGTGGACGTGCGAACGTTGCGCGAATCGCATCGCAGCGAGGCGTTCGATCATGCGGGAATGCGCGCGGATCCGAACCTCGCCTTCCCAATCGATCGCGCGCGGGAGCTGGCCGCCCGGGGGCGCATCGGCGGGGTGAACCGGCGGCATCTCTCGTGCATGGGCTCAATCACCGCGCCCGGCCGGCTCGTCTCGCAAACGGCCCCTGCCGCAGCCCAGTGGCTGGTCGAGGACGGCGTGGATGTCGCCCTGCTCGTGCCCGTCTGACCGACGTGCAACCAGACCGTGGGTCTGGTCGCTGCGGAACTGGAGCGGCGCGGCATCGCGACGGTGGTGATCCAACTCCTGCGCGAAGTCGCAGAAAAGTTGCATCCACCGCGCGCGCTCTTCGTCCCGTTCAGGCACGGTTACCCCCTCGGCGCTCCCAACGATCCGTCGCGACAGCACGAGGTGATCGAGGCGGCACTGCGCCTGTTTGAGGATTCGTCGCTTACGCCGCCTGCGTTGGTGGAATACAGGGAATGACTGGGAGCGCCGGCATCCTGCCGGCGTGATACAAATCGCCGGCAAGATGCCGGCGCTCCGACTTCAATGCCCGCACCCGCAACTCGGGCCGCAGCCGCCGGAGGAGAAATCGTCCATCGTCGGCACGCGACCCAGCTCGAAGGTCTTCGTCACGAACTGCATCACGGACTCCTGGATTTGGTGCATTTGCTGCTGAGCGTCGAGGAACTCCTGGGCCACCGGGCTCTTGAGGAGGCTCTCGCGGCTGCGCTCGAACTCGGTGATTTCCTGGCCATCGAGCGGCAGACCGAATTGCTGTTTCTGCTGAAGCGCGTCGCCTCTCTCGACAACGAGCTGGTACTGGCTCTTGGCCTCCTCATTGCCGAGAAACGTATCCAGGCGCCGGCGGATGGACTCGAACTCGGGCTGGTCGATGATCGTCTGGCACAGTTCGCGGGTCTTGGCGATGATGACGGTTTCGTCAGTGGTCGTTTGCATGATCGGTTCTTTCGCGCCGTCGTTGTCCGGGGAGACTCCGCCAAACAAGGCCAGCACCGGAGAATACACCACGAAACAGCAGCGTGGCAAACAATTGCTCGGACAACAATTGCTCGGCAATCATCCGCGGCCGGGCGCGTTGGATCAGAACTACCAAGGCGAAGGAGGCGGCCGCGCGCTGGGAGCGCCGGCATCCTGCCGGCGTCTGGCCCTGCCCTGGTGGCGGGAACTCGCCGGCAGGATGCCGGCGCTCCCAGCCGAATCGCGTTCGCTCAGGAGTCTGGTCGTACTATTCCAATTCGCCCTCCGTGGCCTTCCGCGGCCGTCACGACGAATGGCGACAAGGCCGCGGCCAGTCCAACCGGGATGCGTTTGGGCTTCTCCGCGAGCGAAGTGCAAGCATGGACCGTCGACCCTTCGACCAGGAGTCGGCCGGATTCGTGCAGTATGCGATGGCTGAACGCAATGCGGACTTTGGCCAACTCGGCGACTGCGACTTCAATCGTGAGCACGTCGTCGTAACGGGCCGCGCCGCGATACCGCAGCCGCGCCTCGATGACAGGAAAGAGGGTGTCCGTCTCCTGAAGACGCGTCAAAGGCTGGCCGGCGCGCCGGAAGAACTCGCCGCGCGCCTCTTCGAGAATGTCGAGGTAGCGGGCGTAGTAGACGTGATTGCCCACGGTGCATTCGGCGTACGTGACGCGGTGCCGCCAGCGGAAAACGCTCATACTCATGGCGGGAAGAGTAGCGGGCAGGCGCCCATTTGCCAACGCGGCTGGTTGCGCGGCTGGTTGGTGCCGCAGCCGCCTCTCCGCGGCGCAGAAAGACGGCGATTCTCATTTTAACCAGGTGAATGTTCCTCCAACCCCTTTTCCCTGCGGATTCATCGAGAGAGTTGGCGATTGCTTGTCCTTGATTCCCTTGCCCCCATTCCCCTGCCGAATCCGGAAAAGCAGTTGGCTGCACGGACTCGTTGAGATGGCAAGGGAATGGGGGCAGGGGAATGAGGAAAGGAATCACAGAAACGTGCTGGAGCACTCGTCGGTCATCAGGCGAAGCGACGCGCTGCGAGCCGGGATGGCTCGCGGTACTTCGGCGCTGTCCGGATGCGCCGCCCCAAAAATCTCTCTGAAAAAACCACCTTGCGATTCCGCCTTCCGGGAGTAACGTCAACGAGGATGGACTGGCAGGAAGCCACGGCTCTTCTGATAGTCTCCGCCACGGCCGTTGCGTTCGTGTGGGCGCGTATTCGTCGGCGGAGGTTCCAATTCGCGCGCGACACCCATTGCGGGTGTGCGTCGTCCGCGGGGAGCGGCGCGGCGGGGTCCATCGTCTACCGTGCGCGCAAAGGGGAACGGCCGCAGGTCATCGTGAAAATGAAATGAGAACCGCGCTTGCGCAACTTTCAATCCTGTCTTACCCTCCAAGCGTTGCTTGCCATGTGCAAAGTTAATTCTTCGCTGTACGTACAGAAACAGCCGCTCACGCGCCGGAAGACAGGCGGCCAGACGCACTGGATCCCGAACACGGATGTTTACGTGGCCGAGGAGGGTCTCGTCGTGAAGGTTGAATTGTCCGGCATGAGCCGCGAGGATCTCGAACTGTCCATTGAAGGCAATCTTCTTCACATTACCGGCCAGCGTCCCGACGGCTGCCGCACGCCCGGCGTGAAGTTCCTCGTCATGGAAATCGACTACGGCTCCTTCGAATGCGTCCTGGAGGTGCCCCCCGGTTACGATCTCAGCCACGCCAAGGCCGCCTACCAAAACGGCTTCCTGCGCGTGGATGTTCCCCCGGCGCTTCCCGCTTCCAAATCCGTCCTTGTGCCCGTTTCCGAAGGCAAATAGTCTTCGCGAACTTTTGTGGGCATCCGGTGGTCTAACCCCGGACGGGCTGGAAGATGAGCACACCCGACACCGAAATCATACGCATTCTCGGCGCCTCGCCCGAGCAGGAAGGGGCTGTAGTCCCCGTGCAGCCGCGCCCGGCCCCTAAAGCCCTTCCTGCCTCCCTGCCCATCCTGGGCTTGTCGGACATCGTCATCTTCCCTGGCATGGTCGCGCCACTGCTCGTCGACACCGCGCAGAGCATCCGGCTGATTGACGACGTGGTCGAAGGCGACCGGTTGCTCGGCCTCGTCCTCCAAAAGAAGCCCGACCTCGATAATCCCCTGCCCGAGGATCTCTATGAGTTCGGCTGCGGCGCCCGTGTATTGAAGATGCTCAAGTTCCCCGACAACACCGTGCGGGTGCTGGTGGAGGGGTTGTGGCGGGTGCGGATCAAGGAATACGAAGCGCAGACCCCCTATCTGCGCGCGCAAATCGAAGTGCTGGAGGATGTTGCCGCCGATTCGGTCGAACTCACTGCCCTGTCCCGAAGCGCCCACCGGCAATTTCAGGAGATCATCAAGCTCACTCCCGCCCTGCCCGATCAGGTCAAGATCGCCGCGCTCAACACCGAGTCCGGCGGCACCCTCACGGATCTCATCGCGGCCAACCTCAATCTTTCCCTTGAAGAACGGCAGAAGCTGCTCGAGACCTCCGAGGTCAAGGATCGTTTGCAGCGCCTCCAGCCGTTGCTGGGGCGCGAGCTGGAAGTCCTCACGCTCAGCTCGAAAATCCAGAACGAAGTCGCCTCGACGATGGCCAAGAGCCAGCGCGACTTCTTCCTCCGCGAGCAAATCCGGGCCATCCAGCGCGAGCTGGGCGAAGGCGACCCGGTCGCCACCGAGGTCAGCAACCTTCGCGCACAGGTCGAAAAGGAGCCGCTCCCCGAGGAAATCCGCAAGGTCGCCCTCAAGGAAATCGAGCGACTGGCCCAGATGAACCCGTCAGTTGCCGAGTACACCATCACCCGCACCTACCTGGATTGGATTCTCGGCCTGCCCTGGAATAAATCCACCGCCGATACCATCGACATCGAAGCCGCCGCCAGGATTCTCGAAGCCCAGCACTACGGCCTGGACAAGGTCAAGGAGCGGCTCCTGGAATTCATCGCCGTCATCAAGCTCAAGAAGAATCTCAAGGGCCCGATCCTCTGCCTGGTCGGCCCGCCGGGCGTCGGCAAGACCTCGCTGGGCCGGAGCGTCGCCGACGCCCTCGGCCGCAAGTTCGCCCGCATTTCCCTGGGCGGGATGCGCGACGAGGCCGAGATTCGCGGCCACCGCCGAACCTACGTCGGCGCCATGCCCGGCCGCATCATTCAGACCTTGCGCCGCGTCGAAACCCGCAACCCCGTCATCCTGCTCGACGAGATCGACAAAGTCGGCGCCGACTTCCGCGGCGACCCCTCCAGCGCGCTGCTCGAAGTGCTCGATCCCGCGCAGAACCACACCTTCACCGACCATTACCTGGATTTGCCGTTCGACCTTTCGCACGTCCTCTTCATCACCACCGCCAATTGGCTCGACCCCATCCAGGCCGCGCTCCGCGACCGCCTGGAAGTCATTAGCCTGCCCAGCTACACCGCGTCCGAGAAACTCCAGATCGCCCGGCGGTACCTCGTGCCGCGCCAGCTTGAGGAACACGGCCTCACGCGGCAAGAAGTGTCCTTGCCG
>CAZZAQ010000193.1:417-7689 GCA_964652165.1 uncultured Bifidobacterium sp. | reverse complement strand
GAAAGTGGCGCGCGATGGCACGGTCAAGACGCTCGTGACTTTTGCGCCCGGGCAGAGTAAGCCTGAGCGGAGATAGAGCGGATGAAAGCTCAGACCGTGCCGCCGAACCCTGCGCTCCTCCGTCCTCGCCGTCGTCTGTGGCTAAGCTGGGCTTCGTTTGGCGGCCTCACTGCAATGAATGCAAGATTGCGTCAATCGCTGCTGCGATACATCCTACGATTTGTGGCGTTCTGCCTCGTGATGGCTTGGGTCGGGTGCAAGAGTTTGTCGCCGTACGAGCAATTGGAACTCGAAAAGAAAAAGAATGAGCAGATGGAACAGGAACGCGAACGCAAAAACTGGTGGATTCGTTAGTCTGATCGCCGTCCTGCTGACCCATGGCCTCCGAAACGATCACCATCGCGCGCGCCGAGCTGACGGCCGACATCAGCCGCGCACTCATCGACTCCTTGAACGCGGAGCTCAGCGGCGTCTATCCCGAGGCGGGGGCGACGCACTTTCGCCTGGATCACGAGGAGGTGGCCGGCGGGCGTGGCGCCTTCCTTATCGTCTGCCAGGAGGGAACTCCCGTCGGCTGCGGCGCCTTGCGGCTGCTCGACCCTGAGACGGCCGAACTCAAGCGAATGTATGTGTGTCCGGCCTTGCGCGGGAAGGGTCTGGGGCGGCGCCTGGTGGCAGCTCTCGAAGCCGAGGCCCGGGCACTGGGCGTGCGGCGACTGGTGCTCGAAACCGGCGTCCGGCAGGCCGCCGCCCTCGCGCTCTATCGGGCGACCGGCTTCCATCCGATCCCCCTCTACGGGGAATACTGCCTCTCGCCGCAAACCAGCGTCTGCCTCGGCAAGGAACTCCAATAAAAACGGCACTGGACGTGAAAAGCTTACTGCTCGGCGCCTTGGCCGGCGCGCTTGTGGTGTTGACCCTCGGCACCGTTACCGCGGTGTTGTTCTTCCCAAAAAGATCCGGTGACATCCCTGCCGCCGGGGGGAACAACGCGCTGACTTCGCCCGTCGCTGCGAAGAACCCCGTGGAGGGAACGTGGTTCAACGAGCGGAATCCAATCAATCCATGCTCGATCGTAGCCGGGCACCCGGGACTCATCGTGACGGACGAAAATGGGGGCTTTTCCCGGCTCGTTTATGATCCGGCCGCATTTGTCATCGCCACGGACTGGAGACGTGGACTGCGGGGCGAGGTGCAGGAGGATAAGATTCACTGGGCCAACGGCGTCGTGTGGGTGCGGGCGCCGCACGAACCGCAACGCTGAGCTTCTCACTCTCACTCCTACTCTTACTCTTACTCCTACTCTCTCTCTCTTCCTTTTCAAACTCCTGACGGATTAGAATTACGAGTGAGAGTAGGAGTAAGAGTAAGAGTAGGAGTCTTGCGGGCGTGTCCTTTCCCTCACCGCTCAAGGATCCGGCCCATCAGCGCCTCCGCATCCCGGAAGTCGGCGATGACCACGTCGGCGCCGACGCCGAGCAGGCGCTGGCGTTTCCAATCGTCAATGCGGCCGGAGCCGTTGTTCGACTCGTCGCTGGCAACGGCAATGGCCAGTCCACCCGCTTCCTTGGTGTTCAGGATTTCGACATAGCCGTCGCCGAAAGAGAGAAGCTGCGCGCCGGGAATGTTGTTCTCGCGCAGGATGCGCTCGATGACCCGCTTCTTCGAGAAATCCTGGTAGTTGTCGAGCGCGCCGTAAACGCGCGTGCCGAAGTAGCGCTCCACGTCGAGCAACACGGCTTCCTCCTTCACGAAGACTTCGTCGGTGCCGCTGGCCAGGTAGAGGGGGAAGCGGCGGCGGGCGAGAAGTTCCAGCAGCGCGCGGGCGCCGTGAACGAGGAGTTCGTCGGGCTGGACGCGCCCGGAGCGGAGGCCTTCCTTGCGCGACGCGATGCGCGCTTCGAGGCGGCGCAGGTATTCGTGCTTGTACCAAAGCGGCTCCTTCGGCTCGCCGCCACGCTCGCGGATGCGCTCGGTGAGCTGGATCATTTGGTAGATGGTCTGCTTGCCGTTGAGGCGCATGATGTCGTCGAGGCAAAGCTGGAAGCGTTGCGCGGCGGACTCGCCCGGCAGGGGCGGGAGCAATTCGGCGAACATCGGCGCCATCACCTCCGGCCAGCCCTCGCGAATGAGCGAGAGCGTGCCGTCGAAGTCGAACAGGACGTGCGTGACGCCGGGCCGCGGAGTGAACGAAGGCGTGAACTCGACGTAGCCAGTGAATCCGCGTGCGGTGCGCATCGGGCCGGAAAGGAAAGCGGGAGCGGCGGGAAAAAGCAATGGCCGTACTGGGGAGGCGTTCAACCGTTGAATCGTTAAATCGTTGAATCGTTTGGTAAGGCGCGCCCTTGTTTATTTCAGCAGTTCATCGGTGTAACGGGCTCATGATTCAACGATTCAACGATTCAACGATTCAACGGTTCGACTCCAACAAAAGTCTTGGCAACCCCTCAGGCTCGCTCACCATCCCTCGCCATGAACCTTTCCACTCTCACCGACCGTCGCGCGTTTCTGAAGACCACCGCCGTTGCCAGCGCGAGTTTCGCCGCCGGCCTGGGCGCGCGGGCACAAGCCGCAGCGACCCGGCCGACCAAACGCAACATCAAGCTGGGCCTCGACAACTTCGCCGTGCGCGCCATGGGTTGGAAGGCGCCGCAGCTCATCGAGTACGCCGCCCGGCTCAAGACCGATTCCCTGCTCATCAGCGATCTGGACGCGCTGGGAAGCCTGGAAGAGAAACCTCTCGGCGAACTCAAGGCAAAGGCGGCGGACAAGGGCCTGCAAATCCATCTCGGCACCTGGAGCATTTGCCCGACCTCCAAGGCGTTCAAAAACAAGTGGGGCACGGCCGAGGAACACCTCGCGCTGGGCCTGCGCGCGGCCCGGGCGCTCGGTTCGCCGGTGCTGCGGGTCATCCTCGGCAATCGCGACGACCGCAAAACCGACGGAGGCATCGAGGCGCGCATCGAGGACACTGTCAAAGTGTGCAAAAAGCTCCGCAACCAGGCGCTCGACGCGGGCGTGAAGATCGCGGTCGAGAACCACGCCGGCGACCTGCAGGCCTGGGAACTCGTCACGCTCATCGAGGCCGCGGGCAAGGAGTACGTCGGCGCCAATCTCGATTCGGGCAACGCGGCGTGGACGCTGGAGGATCCGCTGGAGAGTCTGGAGATCCTCGGTCCGTTCGCGGTGACCACCAGCTTGCGCGATTCGATGATCTGGGAAACGCCCGACGGGGCGAAGGTTCAATGGACCGCGATGGGCGAGGGCGTGGTCGACTGGCCGGCCTACTTCGACCGCTTCGAGAAGCTGTGCCCCGGGGTGCCCGTGCACATCGAGACGATTTCAGGGTTTGCGATGGAGTTCGCCTTTCTCAAGCCCGGGTTCTGGGGCCCGTTCCCGAGGGCCCGCGCGAAGGACTTCGCCCGGTTTGTCGCTCTTGCCAGAAAGGGAAAGCCCATCGAGCCCTTTAAGCCCGCGCAAGGCCAGGACCGCAAACAGGCCGATCAAGAATATCAGAAGGCGGAACTGGAGCGAAGTCTGCATTATTGCAAAGGCTCGCTCGGTTTGGGGCTCAAAGCTGGAACGGGGGCTGGATAGAGTTCCTTGGAGGTGATGCGCGGCGGTGGAGCGGGGGCGAAGGCAACTCGGCCTTGCGGCCCGAGAGAGCTGTGGAGGCTGTCCGCCACGATCGACCCCAGCACCAGCAGAAGATAAAAGTAAATATGCCGGCGCATGGAGGGAATCTCTTCCCAGGAATAGTTCTGTGGCTGGTTCGGTGCGGGTGTCATGCCTCTGTATTACGACGGGACAGGACATCCAACAATTGGGCACTCTACAAGGCGAAGCCGTAGCAACCGCACCGATGCGCAGATAGGGGAAATACGGTGAACTGGTCGCCGGATTCAGCGTAGCTGCGACCGTGAGGTCGCGGGCTGGATGCTACAGCGAGAACCAAATCCATGCCCACGCCGAACCTCAAACGACCCCGTCCCGCGACCTCACGGTCGCAGCTACCCTAATCCATTTCCTGTTCAAACGTCGCAAATCCCGACTCCCTGCCGCAACGACGCCAGCACGTCCTTCCGCTTCGGGATGAATTCCTGGGCGACGTGGCCCTTGAAACCGGTCTCGACGATGGCCTTCATCACGGCGGGGTAATGAATCTCCTGGGTCTCGTCGATCTCATTGCGGCCGGGCACGCCGCCGGTGTGGTAGTGGGCAAAGTGCCGGTGATGCTTGCGAATGGTGGCGATGAGGTCGCCTTCCATGATCTGCATGTGGTAAATGTCGTAGAGCAGCTTGAAACGCTCGGAACCGACGCGCTGGCACAATTCGACGCCCCACACCGTGTGATCGCATTGGTAGTCCTTGTGGTTGACGCGGCTGTTGAGCAGTTCCATCGCGATGGTCACCTTCTTTTCCTCCGCCAGCTTCATGATCCGTTCGAGGCCCAGCGCGCAATTCTCCAGCCCCTTCTCGTCGTCGAGTCCGGCGCGATTGCCGGAGAAGCAGATGAGATTCGTCATCCCGGCCTCGGCGACTTCGCGGATGCGTTGTTCGTAAGCGCCGACCAGCCGGTCGTGATGCTCGATGCGGTTCCACGCCCGCTCGATGCCGCCCAGGCCGTCGACGACCGGATTGCTGACCATGGCGCAAGTCAGGCCGTGTTTTTTGAGGGTCGGAAAATCCGGCGGGTTGAGCAATTCGACGGAGGCCAAACCCATCTCCTTGCCCGCCCTGCAAAGGTCTTCCAGCTCCACGTTCTTGTAGCACCATTTGCACACGGAGTGATTGACGCGCCCCTTGAGTGCGGCGCCCGCCGCGGCGTCGGCGGCGGCGAGCCGCTGCTGGAGCGAGGCGGCGGTGGCGGCGACAACGGCGGCGCTTCCGGCGAATTTGCCGAGCGCGGAACGGCGGGTCATGGGCGTTTTCATAAGCGGTTTCTCGGTGCACTACACCGCAAACGATCACCGGCGTCAAATGGCAACTTGATACAATCGGAATCCGGCGAGCAGGCCGGACGTTGAATCGTTCAATCGTTGAATCGTTGAATCGGGCCACCAGCCGGATGGATCCAGAGAAATCCTGCGGCAGGAGTTGTAGGACCAGTCTGACAATCCAACGCAATTAACGATTCAACGATTCAACGATTCAACGCCCTGCCATTGTCCGCTCCGGGCTTGCCTCCGTCCGCGCCCACTGGCTACGGTCAGTCCCGCGCCAGGCGCGCCCCGCGCGCCTGATGCTTCCAGCGCCCGATATGAAAGCCCGCGTTCGCTTCGCTCCCAGCCCCACCGGCTTCCTCCACATCGGCGGCGCGCGCACCGCGCTGTTCAACTGGCTCTACGCCCGGCACACCGGCGGCACGTTCATCCTGCGGATTGAGGACACCGACGCCGCGCGCAACTTGCAGGAGGCGGTCAACGTGATCCTCGATGGCCTCCGCTGGCTCGGGCTGGCCTGGGACGAAGGCCCGTTGACGGCCGACGCCACCGGCCCGTGCAAGGGCGACCGCGGCCCTTACTTCCAGAGCCAGCGAAAGGAGAATTACGCCCGCCGCGTCGAAGCGCTGCTCTCCCGCGACCTGGCTTACGAGCACGAAGGCGCCGTGAAGTTCCGCATGACCCGCGAGCCGATCACGATCCCCGATCTCGTCGTCGGCAACGTCACGCGCGAACTGACCGACCGCGAAGCCGCCGACCCCGACTTCGTCCTCGTCCGCTCCGACGGCCAGCCGGTGTTCCACCTGGTCAACGTCATCGACGATCTCGAGATGGGCATCACGCACGTCATCCGCGGCGAGGACCACCTGAGCAATACCCCCAAGCACATCGCGCTCTTCCGCGCGTTCGGCGTGGCGCCGCCGCACTACGCTCACATTCCGCTCATCCTGAACCAGGACGGCACCAAGATGAGCAAGAGCGCCGCTGGCGCTTCCCTCACGCACTACATGCAGAACGGCTATCTGCCCGAAGCCGTCGTCAATTACCTCTGCCTCCTCGGCTGGTCGCCCAAGAACAACCGCGAGAAAATGCCGCTGGCCGAAACCGTCGACGCCTTCGACCTCCCGCAAATCCTCCGGCACAACGCTCGCTTCGACCTCGAGAAGCTCAAATGGCTCAATGGCGAATACAGCCGCGAACTCACCGACGACCGGTTCCACGAACTGTGCGTCCACGCCCTCGCCCGCGCCGGACTCGACACCAACCGCCACCCGCTCGACTACGTGAAGGCCGCGCTCGACACCTGCAAGGGCAAAATCAACCTCTTCACCGAAGTCCCCGCCTACGCCGGCTTTTACTTCAAAGAGGAGTTCGACTACGACCCCGAAGCCGCGAAGAAGGATTTCGTTCCCGAGAACAAACCGCGCCTGCAAAAGCTCCGCGCCGCCTTCGCCGCGGCGGATCCGTTCGACGCCGGCACGCTGGAAGCTTCCCTCAAGGCCACTGCGGCGGAACTCGGGGTGAAGAACGGCGTGCTCGTCCATCCCGCCCGGCTCGCCTGCACCGGCAATACGTCCGGCCCGAGCCTCTATCATCTGCTCGCCGTGCTCGGCAAGGAGCGCGTGCTCCAGCGGATCGACCGGGCGCTGGCGCGAATGGGATAGGCCGATTCATAGATTACGTAATAAATTCAAGACATACTACTTTCTCCAACCCCCTCCGCTCCGATACCTTGATCCGATTTGACTTGGTTTGACCGCGTTTGACTCGGTCTGACCGCGTTTGACGATTCGTCCGATCCGACCGATCGCTTCCGATAGCTCGATTCGGTTCGACCGGGTTTGACCGGGTCTGGCTGACCCTTCCCGGTCAGCGTCCCAGGGAGCAACTCATTTTCGATTTCAAGCACCTGCGCGGCCATTTTCCTTCCCAACTCGCCGCCGCCAAATAATTGCGCCATTGGTCCCAGCCGCATTCCCGCCAGGTATGGAGCGCACAGTTTGTCCTTCATCTCCTTGATTTCGCGCTGGTGTTCCTCCTGCTCCAGCCGCTCGGCCTCCCACTCCCAGCGCTCCTGGTCGATGCGCAACTTGGCCTTCCGATGATCGTCACGCCGCACCTGGGCCAATTCTCGGAGCAGTTCGCGCAGCCGCTGCCAGCGCTCGGCCGCCGGCATCGATTTCTCCCTCAGCGCTCCGATGGCCGCTGCCAATTCGGCCACCAGCACCGCCGCCAGCCGCTCGCTCAACGGGTCGTCGTTCCCCAGGTCGGGCAGATCGGCCGCCTCCTCGACCAGCCGGCTCACTCGCAAGCGCGTCTCATCGGCTCG
>CAZZAQ010000193.1:0-407 GCA_964652165.1 uncultured Bifidobacterium sp. | reverse complement strand
CTCCCAGTCCCGGTAGCCGCCCTGTTTCCATTCGGACAGGTTCTGCTTGCTGATGGCCCGTCCGCCAAATTGGGAAGCCAGCACCTGTTGGACCTTGGGCAAGGCGTTGAGCCATTCAAGCAACTCCTTGCCCGGCTCCCCGTCCTGCAGACGGCGGTTGAGTTGCTCGCGGATGGGCCGGGGTAGCCGGGCGATTTTTCCAATGCGTGTCATAACATTCCTCATCAGTGGGTTTGCAGTTCGGCAGGTCGTCGTGGCGGCGGTCAGGCGACCGGTACGTGTTTAGCGTGATCGGATCCAATGGTAGCGCGGGCGTCCTCGCCTGCGAGTTCGGGCGACGTCTCGTCGCCTTTCGCGGAACGTGGCGAGACGCCCCGCAAACTCGCAGCCGAGACGGCTGCGCTACG
>CAZZAQ010000192.1:2511-7702 GCA_964652165.1 uncultured Bifidobacterium sp. | reverse complement strand
TGGTGGCGCACGGGGCGAGAAACTCGGCGGCGCGCTCAAGTTCGTTGCGCGCCACAAGCACGCGCGCCATTTCCAGTCGCGCGGCGGGATGCGTCGGCTGGGCGGCCAACAGCGATTGAAGTTGCGTTGCCGCCTCGTCGACGCGGCCGCGCTCGATTAGCGCCTGGGCCAGGCGGACGCGCGGAGCGTCCGTCTGCCCGGCGGCAAGGTCCGCGGCGCGGGCGAGGTTGGTGAGTGATGCTTCGGGCTGCTCCTGGAGTTGAAGCAACCCGAGAAGATGCGGCCAGCCGGCTTGGCGCGTATCCAGTTCGCTGGCCTTCCCGTAACAAACGCGCGCCTCGGCGAAAAAATCGGCCGCGTGAAAGGCCTGTCCGAGCCGGCCCCAAGCCTCGGCGGACTTGGGGGCAATCACGACGGCCTGCCGCGAAGTCGCGATGAGGGTGGCGAGTTGGGCATCCAGTGCGAGGGCCGGGACTGCGGGCGGCGGCGGCTGGCGCGAGCAGGCGCCCAACGCCAGCGCCGCGCCCAGCAGCCCGATCGCGGCGCGAGTGGAACAGACGCGGACGCCAGGACGTGGCAGGTTCATTTGTGGGCGAAGTTTCTTTCCCCGCCGCGGCGAAGGGCAATCCCGAAATCGTGCGCTCGCGCTGCGTCCCTAATCCTCACGTAATTCTTTTCAACCACGAATGGACACGAATGGACACGAATCCGGCCGGCCGAATTGAGGACACGGATTTCACGAATTCTCACGGAACCATTCCGTGTACATCCGTGAAATCCGTGTCAGTTCTATTCGTGTCTATTCGTGTCCATTCGTGGTTAGAGCCTGCATTCCGCAATTACGTGTGGGTTTGGGGGCGCCTTCCGCGCTGGCCAGGCTCACTCGTCCCAGCTACAACATCGCGCGACTTATGCGCTACCCGAAGATTGATCCGCGGCTTTTTACGATGAACCGCGAGCGTCTCAAAAGGCTGATGCTCCCCAACTCGCTGGCCGTGGTGAACGCCAACGACGTGCCGCCCACCAACGCCGACGGCTCGCTCTTGCCGCGGGCGAATTCGGACCTGTTCTACCTCGCCGGCGTCGAGCAGGAGCAGAGCCTGTTGTTGCTTTACCCGGACGCCCACGACGAAAAGCACCGGGAGATCCTTTTTCTGCGCGAGCCGGTCCCCGAGCTGGAGACCTGGGAGGGCCACAAGCTCATCAAGCCCGAGGCGCGCGAGCTTAGCGGCGTCGAACAGATCGCCTGGCTCGGCGAATTTCCGCGCCTGTTCCATCGGCTCATGTGCGAGTGCGAACACGTTTACCTCAACTCCAACGAACACAAGCGGGCCGTCCTCGAAGTTGAATCCCGCGAGGCGCGTTTTGCGGCCGACACGCTGAGGCGGTATCCGCTTCACGACTACCACCGCCTGGCCCGGCTGCTGCACCCGCTTCGCATCGTGAAGTCCGAGCACGAAGTCGAACTCATCCGCAGGGCCTGCGCGCTCACCGGGAAGGGCTTTCGCCGGGTGCTGAAGTTCACCCGGCCGGGCGTGACCGAGACGCAAATCGAGGCCGAGTTCGGCCACGAGTTCACCCGTGCCGGGGGCGCCTTCGCCTATTCGCCGATCATCGCCAGCGGCCCGAACGCTTGTGCGCTGCACTACATCGACAACTCCGCCCAATGCCGGAAAGGCCAGTTGCTCCTGCTCGACGTTGGCGCCGCGCTTGCCAACTACAACTCGGACATGACCCGCACCATCCCGGTCAGCGGCCGGTTCACGCGCCGGCAGAAGCAGGTTTACAACGCGGTGCTCCGCGTGATGCGCCAGCAAATCGCCGGGCTCAAGCCAGGCAAGCTGCCGAAGGAGTGGCAAAAGGAGGCCGAGCAGAACGTCGAGCGCGAATTGGTGGGCCTGGGCCTGTTGAGCCGGCGGACCCTCCAGCGGCAGGATCCCGACGCCCCGGCCTTCAAGAAATACTTCATGCACGGCGTCGGCCATCCCATTGGGCTCGACGTGCATGACGTTGGGCTCACGACCGAGCCAATCCAGCCCGGCTGGGTGATGACCGTCGAGCCGGCCATCTACCTGCCCGACGAAGGCTTCGCCGTGCGCATTGAGAACACCGTGCTCGTCACCGAAGAGGGCGTGGAGGACCTGATGGCAGACATCCCAATCGAGGCGGAGGCGATCGAGGAGTTGATGAACCGCTAACCCGGTTACTTCATACTTCGCACGAAACACCCACAGCTTGTAGCCGCCGACGTGAGGAGGCGGACTCATTTCCCCGATTGGTCCATCCGTCTCCTCACGTCGGCGGCTACGCCGGGTATGAATCATCCGGGATAGATGGCGTCGCGAATCGGGTGCCATGCCCGAAACCCGGGGCGCCGACCCACGGCGGGCAGGCGGACCGGACATCGCCAGCGCCAGGCGCAACGGCTCTCAAGCCTCAGAACGGCCCGGCCGATAGTATGGTCGTGAGCAGTGCTGCAATCTTGAGCGACAACGGTTTGGGGCCGGTGGCGGAGCGGAAGCCTCCGGCCATCAGGATTGTCCTGATTGGGGCCGCGCTGGTTCTCGTTCTGACCCTCATTGGCAGCAGTTACATCTACCTGGAGGGGACTCGCGCCTTGCGCAAAATGACGGAGGAAAAAGGCGCACCGCCGTCCACGTCGCACCCGGTGCAAACCGATCAAACGGTTGCTTACCTGGTGAGGAACATGGACGCGTGGGTGAAGGAACTTTCGATGGCCACGTCGATCGGGGGTGTTGGCTTCGTGGTGGTGGTGGCCATCGGCTGCCTTTGGTGGCGGCATTTGTGCATGCGCCGGATTCAACGGCGCATGTTCGAGTTCGAGGAACTGAACAAGCGGGTCAAGGAACTCACGACCGACGTCCAGCGCCAGACCGCCGAGCGCCGGCGCGCCGAGCAGGAGGTTCGGCAATTGAACGAGGCCATCGAAAAGCGCGTCGCCGAACGCACCGCCGAACTCTCCGGCTCCCATGAGAAGATGCTCAAGGAACTCAACGACCGCCGGCAGGCCGAGCGCACCATGGCCCAGCAGGCCAAGGAACTCGAGCGTTCGAAAGACGTGCTTGAGATGCACGTGCAGGTCCGCGGACAGGAAGTCCAAAAGCTCAAGAGTCGATACGAGTCGATCCTGAATTCGGCCGGTGAGGGCATCTACGGCCTGGATGCGCAGGGCCGCACCACCTTCGTCAATCCCGCCGCGGCCAAGATCACCGGCTGGAAAGTCGAGGAACTGATCGGCAAACTGGAGAGCGAGGTGTTCCAGCTCCCCTCCGGCAACGCCGGCCCCAAGAAGGACGCCAACGGCGAGCACGCCCCCGATCAGGTTTTTTTCCGGCGGGATGGCTCCAATTTTCCGGTCGAATACATGCGCACGCCGATCAAGGAGAAGGACAAGGAGGTCGGCGCCGTGGTCATCTTCAAGGACATCACCGAACGGAAGCGGGCCGAGGAAAATCTCAACCGCAAAGCGGCCGAGCTGGCCCGGTCCAACGCCGAGCTGGAGCAATTCGCCTATGTCGCCTCGCACGACCTTCAGGAACCGTTGCGCAAAATCCAGGCCTTTGGCGACCGTCTCAAAACCAAGTGCGACGCGGTGAACCTCCAGGAGGGCCGTGATTATCTTGAGCGCATGCAAAGCGCCGCGGCCCGCATGCAGGCGCTCATCAACGACCTGCTCACGTTCTCTCGTGTCATCAGCTCCCAGCAGCCGTTCGTCGAGGTCGGACTCGGCACGGTCATCAAAGGGGTGTTAAGCGATCTGGAAGTCCGCATCGAACAGACCAAGGCAATCCTACAGGTGGGCGACCTGCCGAGCATCGAGGCCGATCCCCTGCAGATGCGGCAACTGTTCCAGAACCTCATCAGCAACGCCTTGAAGTTCCAGCCCTCCGGCCAGCAGCCCGTGCTGGAGATTCGCGCGGAAATCATCAAAGGCCAGTTCGCCGGAACCCCCGAGGAGGCTCCCTACGCCGAACAGTGCCAAATCACCATTCAGGACAACGGCATTGGCTTCGAGGAAAAGTATCACGAAAAAATCTTCGCCGTCTTCCAGCGCCTGCACGGTCGCAATGAGTACGAAGGCACCGGGGTCGGCCTGGCCGTCTGCCGGCGCATCACCGACCGGCACGGCGGGAGCATCACGGCCCGCAGCCAGCCCGGCCAGGGTGCTTCGTTCGTCATTACCCTGCCGGTGCGTCACGCGAAAAAGGAACTCGCCCCATGAGCTCCGCCGCCGCCTCCAAATCCATCGTCATCCTCATGGCCGACGACGACGCGGATGATCGGCTGTTGGCCAAGGACGCCTTGGCCGAATGCCGGCTGGCCAACGAACTGCACTTCGTGGAAAACGGCGAAGAGCTGCTCGACTATCTCCATCGCCGCGGCAAGTTCGTCAACCTGGCCAATTCGCCGCGTCCCGGGCTGATCCTGCTGGATTTGAACATGCCCAAGAAAGACGGGCGCGAGGCGCTCAAGGAGATTAAGGACGACCCGC
This sequence comes from uncultured Bifidobacterium sp., assembly GCA_964652165.1. GTDB lineage: Bacteria > Verrucomicrobiota > Verrucomicrobiia > Limisphaerales > JADJPG01 > DASTLJ01. Next base: position 3,189 of record CAZZAQ010000192.1, on the reverse strand, counting down.
GCTTGCGAACCATTCCCGTCGTCGTACTCACCACGTCGAGTGCCGACACGGACATCAGCCGCATCTACGAGCTGGGGGCCAACTCGTTCATCACCAAACCCGTTTCATTCGATTCGCTGGTGGAAGTCATGAAGATCCTCGGCCGCTACTGGTTTGAGATTGTCGAGCTGCCTGCCCGGAAACCCTAGCCGTTAGAGTCGTGAACCCCAGCCAATGCCTCCGAGTTCTGTTGGTGGAGGATGATGAGGACGACTTCATCCTGACGCGCGATCTCTTCGACGAGATCCGGACCCACCCGATCCAGCTCGACTGGAAGCGCAACTTCGCCGCGGGCCTCGAAGCGATGGCCCGCAATCAACACGACGTGTGCCTGGTCGACTACCGCCTCGGGGCGCAGACCGGCGTCGAGCTGCTGAGCGCGGCGCTGGAGCGCGGTTGCAAGGCGCCCATCATCCTCCTCACGGGCCAGGGGGAACGCGAAATCGACCTCCAGGCCATGAAAGCCGGCGCGGCCGATTATCTCGTCAAAGGCCGATTGGACTCCGGGTCCCTGGAGCGCTCCATCCGCTACGCCGTCGAACGCCGGCGCGCGTCGCTCCGCCAGAAATCGGGCGCTCGACGCGCCCTGGCCGGGTGACAAGTCCCCCGGCCCGAAAGCGGCGACAAGTCGCCGCACTC
>CAZZAQ010000192.1:0-2501 GCA_964652165.1 uncultured Bifidobacterium sp. | reverse complement strand
CGGGCATCGCCTCGGCCGCACCAGGCTGCAGCAGCTCTTCAGAGCTCACGCAGACCAGCGCGACACGCGGCGCGCGCGGCCGGCCGGTCAGCGCGGCGCGCCAGCGGCCTGGCCGCCTCCGAACAGGCGCGCCTGGCGGCATTCGGCGAGGAAATCGGACTGGCCTTGACGCGGCGCGACTCCCTTGAGGCGATCCTTCACCGCTGCGCGACGGCGATGGTGCATTTCCTGCATGCGGCCCAAGCCCGCCTCTGGATTTACGAGCCTGAGGAAAAGCGCCTCAAGCTGCACGCCAGCGCCGGGCTGGTGGACGAGAGCGGCTCGTTTTCCAACAAGGCGCCCAGGGTCAATCTCGACATGGCCCGTATTGCCGAAGGAAAGCCGCTGCTCATTGCCAAGGTGCGGGGCGATTCGCGCGTGCCCGAGCAGGATTGGGTCCGGCGCGAAGGCCTCGTGGCGTTCGCGGCCTACCCTTTGATGCTGGAGGATCGGCTGGTGGGCCTCATGTCGATCTTCGCCCGCAACCCGCTCACGGAAGCCGTCCTCCAGGAAATGGCTTCCGTCGCCAACGGTATCGCCCTGTGCATCGAGCGCAAACGCTCCGCCGAAGCGCTCGACGCCAGCGAGGTCAAATACCGGTCCGTCGTCGAGAACATCAAGGAGGTCATCTTCCAGATCGACCTCCACGGCCGTTGGACCTTCCTCAACCCGGCCTGGACGGAAATCACTGGCTTCCCCGTCAAGGCGACTTTTGGCGCGCACTACGCCGATTACATCCACCCGGAAGACCGCGAGCACCACTGGGGACTCATCCAGGAAGTTCTCGAGATGCGCAAAAGCTTCTGCCGCGATGAGACTCGCTATCTGGCCGCGGACAGCACATTCCGCTGGATGGAGGTTTACGCCCAGCCGTTGCTCAATGGCGACGGCGTCCGCGGCATTACCGGCACGATCAGCGACATCACCGAGCGCAAGCGCGCCGAGGCCGAGATTCAGAAACTGGCCGCCTTCCCGCGATTCAACCCCGACCCGGTCATGGAACTGTCCGCCGAAGGTTCCCTGACCTATCTGAATCACGCCGCCCGCGAGATGGCCCGCGCGCTCAAGGCCAGCACCCCCGAGGCGATTCTTCCCCCGAACGCCGCCGCCATCGCCTGCGAATGTTTGCGCCAGGGTCACAGCCGGGCTTCTGTCCAGATCCAGGTCAACGGCCGCACTCTCTCCTGGTCGTTCTTCCCGATTATCGCCAGCCAGGTCGTCCATTGCTATGGCGCCGACACCACGGAGCGGCTGAGCCTGGAAGCCCAGCTCCGGCACTCGCAGAAACTCGAATCCATCGGCCAGCTCGCCGCAGGGGTGGCCCACGATTTCAACAACATCCTCACCATTATCCAGGGCCACTCCCACCGCCTGCTCGCCCGATGCGAAGGAGACCCGACTTTTTCACGCCCGCTCAAGGAGGTGGGGGACGCCGCGCGCCGCGGCGCCGCGCTGACCCAGCAACTGCTGACTTTCAGCCGCAAGCAACGGATGCAACCCAGGGTGATGGATCTCAACGCGGTCATCGCCAACATGAGCGACATGCTCCAGCGGCTCATTGGCGACGACGTCGCGCTGGAGTGCGCCACGGATCCAGCGCTGCCCGCCATCGAGGCCGACACCAGCATGTTGGAGCAGGTCGTGATGAATCTCTCGGTCAACGCGCGCGATGCATTGCCCAAAGGCGGCCGGCTCGTCATCTCGACCACCGCGGTCGAGATCGACGAGGCCTTTGTCAGCCACCATCCGGAGGCGCGCACGGGCCGATTCGTCTGCCTGAGCGTGGCCGACAACGGCTGCGGCATGACCAAGGACACTTTGAGCCGCATCTTCGAACCCTTCTTCACGACCAAGGAAGTCGGCAAAGGCACCGGACTGGGCCTGGCCACCGTCTACGGCATCGTCCAGCAACATCAGGGATGGCTCGACGTTTCCAGCGAACTGACCGTCGGCACCACCTTCCGGATTTACTTCCCGGCCAGCGACAAGAAGGTCGCCGTCCCCGTGGCCAAATCCCAGGGCAAACCCGCGGTGAAAGGCGGCAACGAAACGATCCTCCTCGTCGAAGACGAACCCATCCTGCGCGAACTGGCCCGGGTCATCCTTGGCGACCTCGCCTATCGCGTCCTGGAAGCCGGCACCGGCGCCGAAGCCATCCAGTTGTTCGAGGACTGCGGTGGCCAGGTCGACCTGCTCCTGACCGACATGGTGATGCCCGAGGGAATGACCGGCCGGGAGTTGGCCCAAAAGCTCCGCTGCCGCAAGCCCGCGCTCAAAGTCGTGTTCACGTCCGGTTACAGCTCCGACATCATGGGCGGAGAAGCCGCCTTGCGCGGCGAGTTCAAGTTCCTCCAGAAACCTTATACTCCGCCAATGCTTGCCAAGACGGTCCGCGAGTGCCTCGACTTCTGAACGTCTTACTCTTACTCCTACTCTTAATCTTAATCTTAATCTTAATCTTA
>CAZZAQ010000191.1:0-7728 GCA_964652165.1 uncultured Bifidobacterium sp. | reverse complement strand
AGTTGCGCCGTGAAGACGTAGCGCAGCGGGCTGACGTTGGATGGCTTCAAGCCCATCGGCGCCAGATCCTCGATGTCCAGGTAATGGTCCGGCCCGTTGCAGTGCTTGAGCGGGAGGTCCGGCGTATTGCGCCAGCGGTCCGGCTCTCCGGAGAGAAATGCGATGCGTTCCCTGGCGGCCGGCGTGAAGACAAATGCCGGGAAGTTCGTGGGCAAGGAGGCCAGCGCGAGTTGATTGACCAACCGGTGCCCCTCGTAGTCCCAGGCCCGCGCGTCACGGAGTCCGGAGAGTGGCGAGGCAGCGAGGGCGGCGAGGAAGCAGCGGAACGAGATGAATTTCATGTTTGGCGATGAATTGACGGCCAGTTAAAACTCGATGGCCCGGCCTGTAAACGTCCAAACGTAGGGCGGGCCGTTCGCCTGCGCAGCCCAGCTATCTGTCCGACTTCGCCCTTTGCAACGACGGCGACAGGTGCGAGTCTGCTTGTGATGCCGTTCATCGGCCCAACTTGCTCGCGGTGGTTCGCGCGATGCGTCGCGCTGGCCTTCGCCGCCTCGCTGGCCGTCAGCGCCGGTCACGCTGCCGAGGCCAGCAAGAAGTCGCCGGCCAAGTGGCTCACTCTGAGCGGCTGCCGGTTCATGTCGGAGGAACTTAGCGATGGCGACAGCTTCCACGTCAAATTCGGCCAACGGGAACTTATCTTCCGCCTCTACTTCGTGGACGCGCCGGAAACAGACGAGAGCTTGAAAGACCGCATCCGCGAGCAGTGCGAGTATTTCGGCGTGACACCAGCAGAGCTTCGAAAAGCCGGAGAAGCGGCAAAGAAGTTCACTGCCGAATGGCTGAAGCAGCCGTTCATTGTGACAACGCGCTGGCAAAATGCGATGGGGCGCAGCAGCCTGCAGCGTCATTACGCGCTGATTGAAATCGGCGGGCAAGACCTGGCTGAAAAGCTCCTCCGCCAAGGACTTGCCCGGGCGAAAGGCACCGTCGCCACTCTGCCCGACGGCACCAAGGCCAAAGACCACATGAAGAAGCTTCGCAAAGTGGAGGCCGAGGCGAAGGCCAAGCGCGTCGGAATTTGGGCGACTTCCAAGAACGCCGGGAAATAGCGTCAGAGTCCACTTTGTTTCCGGGGCGCCAGCCCGCACGCTCGCGTCGCCACGAGATACCGGCATGCATCGGCAGCGTCATCACCGCCGACGCCTTCCTCCTCGGCATCGAGATTGAGAAGGTCTTCCGGCCTGTTCGGGTCGTGTTGGCACGTCAGCAGACATTCAGAGTTTGAAGTAAACCCAGCTCTCGCTCATAACGACTGGTAAAGCTCCGCCACCCGCTCCAGATTCACGCCTTCCGGTTGCCGGTCGAGAATCCACTTCAAATCCTCCTTGGCCCCCGGTGCGTCGCGCGTCTGGATTCGCAATCGCGCCCGCAGCAGCCTGTCGGCCGCCGAGTCCGGAACCAACGCGACGATCAAGTCCAGGTAACGCAACACGTCGGCCGCCGACCCGCTCCGCTCCGCGATGCCCTGCAGGTTGCGCAGCATCCGGGCGATGATGTCGCGCTTGGTCGCCGGCCTCAAGTGTTCCTCGCGAACACCCTCGCCAGTGGCCGACATCACGAGGTCCTGGGCTTCGCCGCGAGACACCACCCTGCCGCCATTGAAGACGTCGAGGATTTGTTCCGGACCGTCTCCAGGGCTGTACCGCACCATGAAATGCCCCGGCAACGGCAGGCCCACAATCTTCTCCAGGCCGATCTCTCGCGCCAGCTCCAGGAACAGCACCGACAGCGTGATCGGCAGCCCTTCGCGGTCGTCGAGCACCTGGTTCACGTAGCTGTTGGCGCGGTTGTAATAATCGGACCGGCTGCCGTGAAAGCCGTGCTCGGTGAACAGGAACTTGCGAAGCGCCTCCAGCTTCGCCGCGCCGCCGCTGCCGTCGGGCAAACGCGCCGCGAGATCGCGGGCCATCTGCTTCATCTGGGCCCGATACGGCTCCGGATCCAACTCGGCGTTGTCATACTTCGCGACGAGCAACGCGGCGTGGAACAAGTCAATCTGCCCCTCCGGACCCTCCAGCGCCTTCACCAGTTCTGCCTGCACCGAGCGCTGGTGGACCCGGGAGGCCAGCTCCCGCAAACGCGATGCGTCCCGGTCGAACCGCCGCGCCCGCTCCGCCAGCCATTCCCGGCTCGCCTGCGGATGAGCCCTCAGTGCTTCGATTAGTTCGGCGTCCCCTCCGGCGGGCAGCTTCTCCAGCCGCGCGGCCAGTTCCTCCGGCAGCGGCGCGACCCGCGGCAACGCGTCGGCAAGGTTCGTCCCGATGACGAAATTCCGGAACTCCGCCCGCGTGTCGCGGAACTTCGCCAGACCGGCCTTCATCCCCGCAAATTCCTCCGGCCTGGCCTCGCACACGAACGCTCCGTTCACGAAGCACTGAATCTTTTCCTCCTCGATTCGAACCCGAAGGTGGTTCCACTCCCCGCGCTTGTAGGCCGCGCTGGGCGTCTCCTTCAGCACCTGCCAGGAAAAGACGTTCGGCCCCTCGAATCGGGTCAACCGCAATTGGCCCACGCTCGGATAAAACCCGTAGTGGCGGTCGGCCCCGTCCGCTCCGAAGACCAGCCCGGCGGCGCCGCTTTCGTCATCGAGTTTTACACTGACCGCCAGCTCGAACGGCCGGTCGGGCACGGCTTGGTGCGACAGGCAGAGGGAGCGCCCGCCGAAGCCCTCCCCGGCGCCTTCGACGGCGATGCGCCCGGCTTTCTGGCTCCAGCGCGCGCCCCACAGCGGCGTCCACTCGCGCGGGTCGAGCGCCCCGAGGGTGAGCCACCGATCCATCGGCACCGGGTTGGGCTGGTCGATGAGCGACTGCAGCAGGTTCACCGGCATCGCGAAGCCCAGGTTCGGAGTCAGCGCGGACTTGAGCGTGAGGATGCCCTGGACGCGCCCCTTCATGTCGAGCAGCGGCCCGCCGCTGTTGCCCGGCTCGATCGGGATCGCCAGTTGGATCATCCCGATGCCCTCCACCTCGCGCCGCGCCGACACCACGCCTTGCACCACGCTGTGTTCCAGCCCGAGCGGATTGCCCATCGCGATGACCGGCGCGCCCTGCTTCAGCGAATCGGAATCGCCGAGCTTCAACGGAGCCAATCGCCCGGCTTCCACGCGCAGGATCGACAGATCGAAGCGCCGGTCCGACGCGTGGACCTCCGTGACCTCCGCCCGCCGGCCGTTGGCGAACTGAACGCGAATCGGCCGCCCCTCGCCGATGACGTGCAGGCTCGTCGCGATCAGCCCGTCGGCGGAGATGACAAAACCCGCCCCCACGCCCTCCTCGCGCCCGTCGCGGCCTCGGTGGGTGATGACGACAATCGACTCGCGCACCGCGGCCGTGAGTTGCTCGACGGAGTTCGTCCCGGGGGTTGTCTTCGCCTTCGCGTCGGGCTTGCGGGCCGTGGGCCCCGGCGCCGCGGCCGTACAGCCATAGAGCAGGAGCAGTCCGAGCCAACGGCTGGCCGGGAGGAATGACGTCGACATCGTCCCGTTATGCGCCGCGGCCCATGGAGTTTCAAATGGAAACATGCCGCTAGAGCGGCGCAACTCGGCACTCGCACCAGATCGAAGTGGGGCAGGCGACCGCGCCTGCCGAAGTCCACCGGGCGACTCCGCCCGGTGAACTCTGCAAGCGAGGTCGCTTGCAGGACTATGCCAGCCGGGTCGGCTGGCCCACTGCGGTGCGTGTGCACGGTTGCGTCCCCGCTAGAGTGTGCTTTTGCGGTGATCATCTTGGATTGCGCCGTCAGCCGTCCTGGGTTCATCTGTGGGTGCTACTGTTTCCCAGGCGATGAAGCGTAAACTGGCCTTCGTCCTCGCACTGATCGCGGTTTGCGCCGTTGTCGCGGTCTTCCTGCTCGCGCCTCGCCCGGCGGCGCAAGCTCGGCAGAAGCTCCAGTTGCCGGACGGCAACATCGTGACCGTCGAGAAAGTCACTTTCAGCACCGGCGGCCAGCATGATTTTTCGTTCGACGACTCCACTCTGGCCCGTTTCCGGCGGAACCTGCCGCGATTCCTGCGCCCCTACTTCCCGTCGCCGGCAAGGATGTCGTGGATCACGGCCTCCAACTCGCTCGTCCTCTGGTTCACGCTGGCGGACGGTCAAACCGGCGCGCCGCTCGACTTTCAGAGCCGGTTGGCCACAGAGCTCGTCGACGAACATGGCTGCTCAACCGGTAATCAGACCTATGGCTCGATGAAGTCGGGCAGTAACCCGGCCATCTATGCGGAAACGTTCGCGCAATTCCCCAGGCGCCAGGCGATGTTCCAGGTCCGGTTGCGAGAGCGGCCCATACCGGGAGCGATGCCCACTGGAGGCGAACGGAACAAGGTCGTCGCCGAATTTGAAGTGCCAAACCCCACACGCGGGCCGTTCCCGGTCTGGACGCCGGAGCCCCTGCCCGCAATGCGCACGAATGCCGACCTCGTCTTCATCCTGAAAAGCGCCGGCAAGCCCGTGACAGGCCCGGCCTGGAGCGGCCCGCAGATTGACATTCTCCGCGGCGCTCTCCCCGCCGAGGATTGGGGACGGGACGCGCTCCAGGTGTCCGAAGCCACTGGCAATCGGGGCCACCGCCCTTTCTGCACGAACGAACCCGCCTGGAAGCTCGAAGTCGAGTTCCTCCGCAACGTGAAGGCGGCCTTTCTGCCGTCCGAAATGTTCACGATTACGAATCTCAACGTGCCTGCCAGTGGTGTCGCGGTCCCGCTTACGAACACATTCTCCCTCCAGGGAAAGCAATTTGCGTTGTGCGCAATCGCCGGTCCCGGTCACTACGTTTACTCGAACACCGTCGTCACCCTCGCGGAACGGCCGGTCGCCGGCCAGGGCGAAACGAGCCACAGCTCGACTACGTACCAGGGCGCGACGCCGATTTACACGTTTGACGTGCGCCGCGCCAAAACCCATGTCGCCCTTGACGTGCCGCCTCTCGCGGGAGAGGAGCGGCTCCTCCTCCGCGCGCGCGGCCCGGCGGGCGTCGCCCACAAACTTGTGCCCGGTCACTCTTTCGGCCGCCTGTGGCATTTCACGCTGTCCGGCGTCACGAACGCGGGACCGTTCGACCTGGATGTCATCGTTCACCGCGTTCGCCGCGCCGAATTCATCGTGAAGCCACCTGGCAAATAGCCGGCTGGCATTTCGCGCCCGGCCGGCCTACGCTCCGCCGATGCCTATGAAAGCACTCCCGCTTTTCCTCGCGGCGCTGTGCGGCCTGGTCGCCGGCTGCGCCTCCTCACCCAAATCCGAAAAACCCGATGCAAAGACCGTCAACTGGAGCGAGCGCATCGGCGCCTACACTTACGAACAGGCCGTCGCCGACCTGGGCAAGCCGGCGGTCGTCGGCGAATCGAACGACGGGCGCATGGCCGAGTGGGTCTTGCGTCGCAGCTCGCACATGTCGTTCGGCTTCGGCGTCGGCACTGGCTCCTTCGGCTCGCATAGCGCCGTGGGTGTGGGCGTCGGCTCGACTGTTTCCCCGCCGCCCAGCGGCGAATACCTCCAGCTCAAGTTCGGCCCCGACGGCCAGTTGAAGGAGTGGAGCAAGGTCCGTTACTGACCGCGATGGACGCCCGCTTCCAAAGGAGTTCTCCGGGTCTTGCCCTGCTGTTGGCGGTGGCGTTGTTTCTGGTTTGCGTAGCTGCGACCGTGAGGTCGCAGGCTGAACTCTCAGGCGGCAGCGAAAACGATGCCACTGCCCAACCTTCTAGGTACCCCTCCCGCGACCTCACGGTCGCAGCTACACTAATCACGTACGTAGCGGCGCCGAGGCCCGCCGCGGCGTCCACGAACGATTGGGCGTTCCAGCCGGTCGTGCGCCCCTCGATTCCAGCCGTGCGGAACAAATCATGGCCGCGCACCCCGATCGATTTCTTCATCCTCGCGAAACTCGAAGAAAGGGGTTTGGCCCCGTCGTTGCCGGCCGACAAGGCCACACTGTTGCGCCGTGTCACATTCGATCTGCACGGTCTTCCACCCACGCCCGCGGAGATTGACGCTTTTATCGCGGACTCAGCTCCCGACGCCTTCGCGAAGGTCGTTGACCGCCTGCTCGCCTCGCCCCGCTACGGGGAACGTTGGGCCCGGCACTGGCTCGACCTGGCCCGATTCTCCGAAAGCGACGGGTTCGAATACGATAAAATGCGCGAGCACGCCTGGCGCTACCGCGACTACGTCATCCGCAGCCTCAACGAAGACAAGCCCTATGCCCGGTTCGTCGCCGAGCAAATCGCCGGCGACGCGCTCGAGCCGGTGACACTCGGGGGCATCGCGGCCACGGGGTTCCTCGTCGCCGGCCCGTACGACGAAGCGGGTAACTCGTCGGTCAGCCTTTCGCTCAAGGCGCGCATCCGCGAGGAGGAAATGGAGGACATCATCGCCGCCGTCGGGCAGACGTTCCTGGGGGTGACCGTCAATTGCGCCCGCTGTCACGACCACAAGTTCGATCCGATTTCACAAACCGATTACTACCGACTCAAGGCCGCGCTCGAAGGCGTGCGCCACGGCAACCGGCCGTTCGTCAAGCCCTCGGAAACCCGCGCGCGCGATGAGCGGCTTGCCAACCTCAAGGCCAGCATCGCCGAGTTGGAATCCAAGATCACAGCTCTCGAATCCGCCGCTCGCGCCCGCGTAGCCGCTGACGTGAGGAGGCGGAGGGACGGTAAGGCTGGGACGAGGACGAACGAGCAACCCCCGGTCTCACCCCTCACCCCGGCCCTCTCCCCTTTAAGGGGAGAGGGAGAAACGCCGGCAGTCACTCCTACGGCGCCAATCGCTCAATGGACATTCGAGAACGACGCGAAGGACTCGATTGGTGGCTTGCACGGCACGCTGGCCGGTGGGGCGGTGGTTTCCGGAGGACGCCTCAGGCTCGACGGCAAGGGCGCCTTCCTTCGCACCGCGGCGTTGGCCCACTCATTGCGCGAGAAAACCTTCGAAGCGTGGGTCGCGCTCGCGGACCTGGAACAGCGCGGCGGCGGCGTCCTCTCGGTCGAGACGATGGACGGCTCCACGTTCGATGCCATCGTGTTCGGCGAACGCGTGCCGCGCCGCTGGATGGCCGGCAGCAGTTTCTTCAGCCGCACGCGCGACCTGGCCGCGCCCGACGAAACCGCCAAACCGGGCGAACTGGTTCACGTCGCCATCGTCTATCACGCGGACGACCGCATCGCCGTGTATCGTGATGGCGTTCCTTATGCCGAGCCGTACACGCCGGCCGGGCCGGACTCGACTCTTCGGACCTACGCGTCGGGCGAAGCGCATGTGCTGTTTGGTCTCCGGCACACCGGCGCGGGCAACGGATTCTTCGCGGGCGACATCGAGGAAGCCCGGCTCTACGACCGCGCTCTGACCCCGGCCGAGGTCGCCGCTGCCGCGCACAGCCTCGGTGCGCCCATGGTGAAGGATCGGCAACTCGCCGAAGCCTTCACCGACGAGGAACGCGAGCAGCGCAGCGTGCTCGCGCGCCAAATCGACAAGCTTCGCGAGGAGTTGAAGTCGGCGCCGTCCAACGCGCTCGCTTACGCCGCCGTTTCGCGCGAGCCGGAGCCGACGTTCGTGCTGGCGCGCGGCGACGTGGACAAAAAAGGCCCGCAGGTTTCCGCGGGCGCGCTGGCCGAGGTGAAATCGTTGCCGTCGGAGTTCGGTCTGCCTCCCGACGCCCCCGAGGCCC
>CAZZAQ010000190.1:0-7772 GCA_964652165.1 uncultured Bifidobacterium sp. | reverse complement strand
GATGGCTCTCGGTCACATCGCCGCTGCCGCCGGGCTTGACGGCAATGGCGCCGCCGCCGCCCATCCCGCTGGTCATGCCGAAGAGCACGCCTTCACCCCAGACGGGCGTGGTGTAAATCGTTCCGCCGAGACCTTTGCTGATCCAAAGTTCTTTGCCCGTTTTCGGGTCGAGGGCGGCGAGGCGATTCGGGAAATTCATAATCAACTCTTCGCGTCCACCGGCTTTGATGAGGATGGGCGTGCTCCAGGAACCGCCACCACCACCACCACCACCACCACCACCGCCTCCGCCCCCACCGCCCGGTCCGCCCGCGCCACCCGGGCCGCGGCCACCACCGCCACCGCCTCCGGCGAAGTTGGGACGCGGCAATGCGGCGTTCAGGCCGTCGCGCAGTTTGTTCTCGTCGAGCGAACCGGACTTCTCCGAGTCCCAATCGCCGAACCATTTTGCAAATGTGCCTTTCAGTTCGGCGCGAGTGAGGGAGCCGTCCTTGTCGGTGTCGGCCGCGCTGAAGAACGCCGGGGCCGTGGTCTGGCTCCGGCGCCGTCCGCCGCCGCCCGCGCCTTCGCCTCGCGGCACGGCGTCGTAAAACCTCTCGGCGAACTGGTCCTGGCTGAGCTTCCCGGTCTTGTCGGGATCCAGCTTGTCGAACCAGGTGTCCGCCAGCGCGGTGAATTCGTCCTTGGTCACCTTTTGGTCCTTGTCCTTGTCCGCCTGCGAGAAAATCTGCGGAGCGACACCCGATCCAATCCCGAAACCGCCGCCGCCGCCGCGGCCGCCCGGCCCACCCGGTCCGCCGGGTCCGCCAGCATCGCCGCCGAACCCGCCGCGGGTTTGCTGCTGTTCGCTCGGGTCCACTTTGGGTGGCTGGACTTCCCACGCGGTTTCGCCGGTCTTCTTGTTCACCGCGATGAGCCGGGCTTTTTCGTCCGGGCCGAAGTTCAGGATGCACAGGTCGCCCACGAGCACGGGCGAGGCGGCATTGCCGAACCCGTTGTTCATCTTGCCGAAATCGCGGTGCCAGATTTCCTTTCCAGTGAAATCGAAGCAATACAGCCCCGCCGAGCCGAACGACGCGATGACCCGCTCCCCGTCGGTCACCGGTGTCGCGGCGCAATAGGGATTGTTCTGCTGGGTTGGTTCGCGCTCGGTGTAGGTCGGGCCGGATTGCCAGAGCAACTTGCCCGTCGCGCGGTCGAAGCACATGACGGTGCGGCGGTTCTCGCTGCTCACGGCCTGCGAGACGAAGACGCGCTCGCCCCAGACGATGGGCGAGGAGTTTCCACGGCCCGGCAGATCAACGCGCCAGCGGACGTTTTCGTTGGTGCTCCATTTGAGGGGAAAGTTTTTCTCCGTCGAGACACCGGTGCCGTCCGGTCCGCGCCAGCCTGGCCAGTTGCTGGCGGAGGCGGCAAACGGGAAGCAGAGGACGAACAAAACGGTCAGGCCGCGGACGAAGTATGTGTTGAACGTAGCTGCGACCGTGAGGTCGCTGGAAGGGGACGTAAGAGGTTGGGCGTCCGTTTCGATTTCGGTCCCGCTTGAGAATTCAGCCCGCGACCTCACGGTCGCAGCGACGCTAAAGGGATACTGGGCGAATGAGGTTTTCATGGTATTCGGGGGATTGAGTGGAGGTCAGTTCGCAAGCTGGTCTTCGGGCCGCGCGGCGCCGGGAGTCGCCTTGAGGTCGAGCCGGATGATGACGTTGTCGCGGATGAGGTCGTTCGCCTTGCCGGCATAATTGATGTTCCACTGCTTGCGGTTGATGGCGAAGGCCGCCTTCACCGTCACGGCGTCGTCGGAAATCTGGACGGCAGCAGGGAACGAAATCGACTTGCTGACGCCGTGAAGATCGAGGTTGCCCGTTACCTTGTTGGTCGGGCTGGCGCCCTCGATGCCGGTCACAGTGAAGGTCGAAACCGGATACTTCGCCACATCGAAGAAGTCCGGGCTTTTGAGATGGCCGGTGAGGCGATCGGTGTCCGTAAAGATGGATTTCATGCCGATCTTGATCTCCGGCGCGCCGGTGATCTTGCCGCCTTGGACCGTGAACAATCCCGCGACATTCTTGAAGCCGCCATTGTGGCTGCCGGTGACTTTGGAGCCTGTGAACCCGACCGTGGATTCCGAGCGGATGACGTACGGCTTGCCCGCCTGCGACGTGGCCGCGGTGGCCGATGAGTCCGTGGCGCCGCCCGCTGAAATGGCCGTTTTCGCCGGGTCGGAGGCGGAGGATTTGGGCACGGAATCGGCCGGATCGGAACAGCCGGCGAGCAGGCACACCGACAGCGTGGCCAACAGGTCAAAGCACTTCTTCATAGTTTTGATGCAGACGAAATCAGTGACATCGCACGCGCGGTGCCGGTTACGGAGCCAAAGGATTTACGATTTACGATTTGCGATTTACGATTTACGAGCCTTTCGCTGACACGGCGCGTTTTAGCCCTTCGCTCGCAAATAGTAAATCGTAAATCGTAAATCCGATCACGGCGAGCGCAAGCGGTAGAAGCCGCTGGCGCCGGTGGCCGGGGTGAGGAGCTGGAGCACGCGGTTCGTCGGGGCGGACTCGAATTGGGTCACTGCCGTCCACGCGGCAGCCGAGAGGCTCGGCTTGAACAGCACGGTGCAACTCTGATTGGCCGGGGCGCTGAAGTTGAGGAGCACTTGATTGCCGGGCATTGCCTGAATCGTGTTCAAGCGCAGCAACTCCGGCGCGGGACTGGACTCGATGTGCAGCCGATAGAATCGATGCGGCGTGGATACAGCGACGGTGAGCTGGATCACGCGGTTGGTCGGAACGGGGGCGAAGCTTTGCAATGGCTGCCACGGGGCGCCCAGCGCGTCGGTTTGCTCGAGCCCGTAGCCGAAATTCGCGGCAGCGGTGAAGCCCAGGAGGACGCTCGTGCCGCCAGGGGCCAGAGCGATGCTCAAGCGCAGGCCGCTGGCGGCATTGCGCGGGTCAGTGCCGAGCTGGAATTCCTGGAGGTTCGTCAGGCCGTCGCCGTCGGAGTCGAGGGACGCATCGGCGGGGTTGAAGGGATCGAACCCGAAAGCGGTCTCCCAGGCGTCGGGCAGGCCGTCGCCGTCGGTGTCGGCGGTGGAGTAGTCCGGACCGGCGGTCGGGGGCGCGGCGGTCCAATTGGCGGGATCGTTTCCGAACTGATCCTCGGCCAGGCGCTGGAGTGAGTAGCCGGTGCCGTCGGCCGCGGGTGGCCACGGCGCGAGGTCCGCGTAGCGCACGCGCTCGACCAGCACGTAAGGAACGCCGTCGATGTCCGACGTGTCAGGCCGACGCAGCTCCAGATCGTCCGTGTCGTTGGCGAGCTTGCCGCTCCACGGGCCAAGGATTGTGGTGTTGGTGGACAGGCCGTACACCGCGCGAAACGCGCCGAGGGCGGCCGGATTGTTCACTGGATCGAAGCCGACCACGAGCAGATAGCCGCCGGGCGCCAATTCCGTGCCGAGGGGAAAGTCGAAGTCCACGGCGTCGCGCAGGCGCCAGGAGTTGGTCGAATCGAAAAGCGACACCGGCACAGTGGTGATATTGCGCAGCTCGATGAACTCGTCGCGGGCGTTGTCGTTGGTGCCTTGATCGGGCGGGTGGTACATGATCTCGGTAATGACCACGGGTCCGACTCGCGGCAGGGCGTTGGGAAGTCCGGCGCCAGTGCGGAACTCTTCGACATTGCCGGGGTCGTCGACTCCGAACGTGCGCGCGCTCATGGCGACGAGATGGGCGCGGTGGTCGCTGGTGACATAGCGACCGAAGGAGACGCTGTTGGCGGCGGCGCCAAAGTCCACCCGCGTGCGGTAGCCGGTGAGCGCGTTGTTCGTGGCGGCGCTGAGCACGACTTCATCGCCCCTGGAGCTGAGCGCGAAGGGAATCGCGGCGAGCACTCGATTCGTGAACTGGTTCTCGTAAATCACGACGTAGCCGTCGGCCGGGATCACGGTGGGGGACGGGATCTGGTACTTCTGGCGCGTCCCGTCGTCGTCGCTCAGCCACCAGCCTCCGACATCGATGGACTGGGCGGTGAGGTTGTGCAATTCGATCGCGTCTTCCAGCGGCTCGTCGGTGTGGGTGAGGACCTCATTGATGACGACGTCCGTGAGCAGGCGCCAGTTCGATTCGCCGGGCGACGAGGTGCCGGGGAAGGAGACAATGTTCGTGCCGCCGTCGGGAAAGCGGCCTTCGGAGACGCCGGGCTGCTGCTGGCCGAAGGAATAGCCGTTGATCAGCGCCGCTGCGCCGTTGGTGAACGAAAGGCCGATATCCTCGCCCGCGGCGTTCAACGAAAAGCCGACGTGGTGCGCGCCCGCGCCCGTGTTGCCGTCGGCGACGAACCGCTGCCAGGCGTTGGTGCCCGCGCCGATGAACGACAGGCCCGCGATACGGTGCCGGAGGGGGTTGCTCAGGTCGTCGGTGAGCGCCAGCTGGCCCAGCGCGACGGGCTGCGGGTCGGGGTTGTAGAGTTCGAACCAGTCGTCCTCGCCCATCGGCGAGTCGGCCAGCCACTCGTTGACCTTGAGATTGGCCGGATTGCCGAGCGCGGCGGGGAGGTTGGCGCCGTTGGGCGAGGGGAGCGTGAGCGTCCAGTCTCCCGCCCCGTCGGGCACGCGGCCGATTGAGAAGTCGGCGATTTGAATTCCGTAGGTGATGGAGTTCAGGAGGCCGCCGCCGTTTGCCTGACTGTCGAATAGATAGACCGCGCCGCCGCTGGCCCGGATGTTGAAGTTCGTGTTCACCAGCGGGCTGGGGCTGGTGGAATCGGTGTCACACACCACGCGCAGGAACCCGCCCGGGGTCAGTATCGTGCCCTCCGCGAAGACGAACTTGCGCGGCTGCGTGGAATTGTCCGTCAGACTGAGGCCGGAGAGGTTGGTGGGATTGCTCGAGCCGTTGTAAAGCTCGACCCAGTCCGGGGTGACCACATTCGTGCCGGTGATGATTTCGCCCAGGCTCGCATTCTGCGCGAGCACTTCATTCAGGACGAGCGCGCCGCCGGCGGGAGTGGTGACGAGGAGCGGGTTCGGCGCGCCGGGTGTCGGGGTGCTGAAGAAGCCCAGCGTGGCCGAGCCGTTCGGGCTGCGGCCTTGCGAGACGCCGGGCGACTGCGGCGTGTAGGCGACGCAGTCAATCACGGCCAGATCCGGCGCGGACAAGGCGATCATCCCCTGGTCGCCGCTGAGGTTGAAGCCCAGATGATCGGCGCCGGCGGACTTGTCGCCGTCGGCGATGAACCGCTGGTATCCGAGGCCGGGCGTGAAACTCAGCGCGGCAATCGAATGGCGGTCGGGCCAACCCGTCGGCTCGTCGCTCAAGTAAAGGCCGCCGAGTGCGACGGGCAACGGTTGGGGATTGTACAATTCGATGAAGTCATCGGCCAGCAGGCCGCCGCCCAAGGCGAGCCATTCGTTGATGCGGAGCGCGCGCGGGTCGCCCGTGGGGGCGGGACGATTGGCGGCGCCAAAAGTCGGTTGCGTCAGCGCCCACCCCTCCCCCCAGCCCCCTCCCCATCCCTCCACGCTTGGGGGCTGGGGGGAGGGATGGGGAGGGGGGAGCCGGCCGATGGAGAGGTCGGTGACCTGGAGGCCAAAGCTGATCGAGTCGAGCAACGCGCCGCCCTCGAGCGCCGAAGCGAAGAGGTGGAGTTGGCCGCCGCCTTGCGGGAGGTTGAAGCGGAGGTGATAGCCGGGCGTGGCGGCACTGTCGGCGTACACGGCCAGGTAGCCTCGGGCCGGGATGTTCGCGCCGGCGGGGAAGATGAATTTGTCCGGCGCGGTCAGGTCGTCCGTGATCCTCACCCCCGCCAGATCCATCGCGGCGTCGCTGGCGTTGTAGAGTTCGACGATGTCGGGCGTGGTGCCAAAGTAATTCACGGCGCCGCCGTTGCTGGCGAGGATTTCGTTGAGACGCAAAGTTGACGCCGCCGGGTTCACCGTCCACGTGTGCGACACCGTCACGTAGGCGTCGCTGCCGAACACAGGGTCGTCCTGGTAAAAGCCGGCGTCGTTCTTGCCGGAGACTTCGACGTAGTGCGGGCCAATGCTGAGGCTGCTGAGCGTGATTGGCGTGGCCGCCGGCGTTTCCGCGCTCCAGGCGCCGCCGTCCAGACGCCATCGGTAGTGGGTGAAGCCCGAGCCATCGGGGAATCCGGCGGTCGGGATGCCGTTGCCAGTGCGGTTGAGGCCCACGCGGAGCGTGGCGGCGGTCAACCGCGTGGCGCCCACCGGTTCGCCGACGATGGAGGCACCCCTCACCCCGGCCCTCTCCCCTCCGAGGGGAGAGGGAGAAGAAGCCACCGCGCCCTTGTCGCGGCCGTTCGGGCCGGTGTCCAGGGCGGGAGAACCGGCGCGGAGACTGAAGAAATCCCACATGACCTGGGCCTGAGCCCACGATGTGAAGTTGCTCGTCACAGAGAAGGGGGGGACTTGAGTGAGGAGCGGATCCGAGCTGATGTTGTTTCCACCGGGACCGGCCCAGGGAGCACCGGCCAGTTGGTGGATGATGTTGTTGGTGAACGTGACCTGCGCGGTGGTGACGTTGCGGGTCAGGTTCTCCGCGTCGAGGATGATGTTGCCTTCCAGATACATTCCGGCGCCTTGCACCGTGCCGTCATCGGCCAGGATGACGATGGCGGTGTTGGTGTCCTGACTGCCGATCCTGGACTGGTGGACGATGGTGTTGTTGACCAGCGTGTAGAAGTTGCCCTGCTTGGCGTTGGCGGCCTGGTCCACGTCGAAGAAAAGATTGCCGACCGCGGTGATTTGCGAAGTGTCGGCGTTGTCCGCGCCCCCGCTGATGGCGCTGGCGGAGTCGGGCGAGCCATTGCGATGGGTGTGGAGGAAGATGTTGCCCTCGATCCAGGCGTCGGTGCTGTCGAGATCGAGCAGGTCATCATCGCTGCCTATGAACACGTTATTGATGACTTGCAGGATGGGGCCGGGGCGGTTGCCGCCCGTGAAATCGAGCGCGTCGTTGTAGCCGATGACTCTGCCGAAGAAATTGCGGCGGAAGATGCCCCGGCCGCCGGCCTTGATGCCGCCCGTGCCGTGGGTCGGCTCGAAGCTGGCGGTAATCGCCGGGAATACGCAGTCCTGCACGACGAATGATGAGCGGTCGAGCGAGACGTATTGCGCGGCGGGGTTGCCGAAAGTCAAGTGGTCGAGGAACAAGGTGCCGTCGGTCGAATGAATCGCCGTGTCGCTGTTCCCTTCGAAGTGCGCGTAGGCGATGCGCGTCTCGGGCGAAGCGGCTCCGCCGTTGACCGTGAGGCCGCCCCAGTTGGCCGCGCCCGGCGCGGCGCTGAAGCGAATCCGCGCAGTGTCCATGCCCTCGGCCAGGAGGCGGCCGCCATTGGCGACCGTCAGGTCCACACCGGGGCTGAGATACACCGTCGTGCCCGGCTGGATGGTGAGGGTGACGCCCGCGCCCACGGTGAGACTGACAGTGACTTGGTACGGTCCGGCAGCCGCAGTCCAACTAGTGTCCGTGGCGATCACACCAGAAGCGGTTTGCACGGACCCGTCGTCATGCCAGATGTCCACCGTGGCGCGGGCGAATTCAACATTGTTGCTGTCGAAGGACTGCACCAGCACGCGGTTGATCCCGGGCTGGAGGGTGAGAGTGTTCGTCCAACGCGCTTCCCACGCCGACCAGGCGGCGAGGCTGCCGTTGACGCGCACGCGGCGAGTGTCGATGGCGTTGGCGGTGCCGAAGAGCGTGACCGCCGGGTTGGCGGTGAAGGGGAACCCGCTTTGGGTCGCCAGC
>CAZZAQ010000189.1:0-7788 GCA_964652165.1 uncultured Bifidobacterium sp. | reverse complement strand
TGGCAAGGTCTGAAGCCCGATCCAGTTGGGTGATTTGCTGGTGGAACTCGGCCAAGGCCGATTCCCCAAGCTGCTCCAAGTCCGTCAGCAACAGTTGCATGGACTTAGCGTGGTCGAAGCTCAGGCAAAGTCAAGGCGCCGGGTGCGATTGTGCGATTCAGTGTGATGCGCGCCTTGGAGGCCCGGCAGTTCCTCGACGCAAGCGACCCACCGTTCTCCAGACTTTTGAAATCCTGACGTCAGCGTCGCGGCATCCTGCGCGGCATCCGGGTGGAACGCAAGACGAAGACCCGGAAACGTCCGGTGGACGGACCGCATCACGGCTGGAGTTTGAGCAACACTGGAGTTTAGGCCGTCTCGAACAAGACCTACACCGTGCAACACAGCGGCACCCTGGCCAGCAATTCGTGGTCGAAGCTGGCTGATGTCGTGGCGCGCGCCACCAACCGCACCGAGACAATCATCGACTCCGCCCCAGCCGCCCACCGCTACTACCGCCTCGTCACCCCGCGCCAGCCGTGAGCGCCGCGGGCCACAATCACGGATTCCTTCCGGCCTGGGCCGACGCTTGCGAACCGGTCCGTGACGTGATGAACTCTCCGGGCAATGCCGCCTGAAGAGACAACCGATTCGCTGCGAGAGACCCCATCGCTGGATTCAGCACCGGCCTCGACTCCGGCGCTCATTGACGCGCTTTATCGCGAGGAGGTGCTGGCGGCACGGCGAATGTCGCCGGAGGAAAAGCTCCTGGCGGGCGAGGAACTGTTCGACTACGCCTGCTCCATCACGTTGGCGGGCATCCGCAATCAGTTTCCGAACGCCAACGAAGCCGAGCTTCGGCGCATCCTGGAAACCCGGCTGGAGCTGCAACGGAAGCTGGAGGGCCGGGCTTGACGGCGGCGGAGAGCATCGCGGTGCGCGTAGCGGATGCACTGCACGAGTGTCAAAGTTGAGGTGTTCTTCCTTTCGCCAGACCCTCATGACCAGACGCGCTTCCAGCGAAGAGTCGAGGCGCCAGTTTTTGGGCGGCGCCTCTGGCTGCCGACTCCGGAAGACGCGATCATCACCAAGATCCGTTGGGCGCGGGGCAAGGACAAGGACGACGCGCGAGACGTGATGGCCGTTCAGGGAGACAGACTGGACTGGCCCTACATCGAACACTGGTGCGACCAGCACGGCACGCGCCCGTTGCTGGAGGAAATCCGGCGCACCGTTCCGAAGATCTGAGTCAACTACTCCAAACTCCTCACTTCTCACGAGATGGAGGCAGCGCGGCGGCGCCGCTCGATTTGCTCGATGGCCCAGCGCGCGTGCTCCGCGATGAGGGGTTCGGAATCCCGGGAGGCTCTTTCCAAGGCTGGCAGGGCGCGGGCGTCGGCCGTATTGCCGAGCGCAACGCACACGTTGCGCAGCAGGCCGCGGCGTTTGACGCGCCGCAGTGGCGTCCCGGCGAATTGTTTCTGGAACCCGGCGTCGTCCAGGGAAAGGAGTTCGAGCAGGCATGGGGTGTCCATGTCGCGGCGGACGCTTGAGGCCATCAGGCGGGCTTCGCGGGCGAAGCGGTTCCACGGGCAGGCCGCGAGGCAATCGTCGCAGCCGAAGATTCGGGCGCCCAGCAGCGGGCGCAGTTCGACGGGGATGCTGCCCTTGAGTTCGATGGTGAGGTAGGAGATGCAGCGGCGGGCGTCGAGTTGGAAGGGCGCGGGGATCGCTTGCGTCGGGCAAGCGGTGATGCAACGGGTGCAAGTTCCGCAACGGTTTTTCTCCGGCGTGTCCGGCTCCAGTTCCAGCGTGGTGATGATCTCGCAGAGGTAGAACCAGTTGCCCAGTTGGCGGCTGATCAAGTTGGTGTGCTTGCCGATGAAGCCGAGCCCGGCCCGCTGCGCCAGGTCCCGTTCGAGCAGCGGCCCGGTGTCCACGTACCAGAGCGAGCGCGTGCCGGGGCCGCCGAGGTCGTTGACCAAGCCCGCCAGTTGCTTAAGTGGGGCCGCGAGGACGTTGTGGTAATCCGTGAAACGGGCGTAGCGGGCGACAATGCCAGTTTTCAGTATGCAGTGTGCAGTTTTCAGTGGAGAGCTTGTGTCCGTCGCTACGCCAGCCGGTTTCTGATCACTGAATACTGAATACTGATTACTGACTTCTCCTCGTGAGTAGCTTGCCGCCAATGTCACCACACTCCTGGCTCCCTGCAGGACTTGTTGCGGCTCGACCCGCTTGTGTGCGTTGCGCGCCAGGTAACCCATCTCGCCGTGCCAGCCGGCGGCCAGCCACTCCTGGAAACGCGCGGCGCTTTCGGGCGGGGCCGCGCTCGTGACCCGGCAGGCGTCGAAGCCCAACTGGCGGGCGCGTTGCGCGATGCGGTCTTTCACGGCTGCGGCTGCGGCTGCGACTGCGAGCGGGCGCCTTTGAACTGGTGAAGCACGTGGTCGGCAACCTCTCGAAGGCCTCGCAACTCGGTGTTCACGAGCACGTCGGCCTGTTTGTAGAACGGCGTGCGTTGCTCCAGCAAACTGCGGATATTCCCGAGTGGATCGGGGCCCTGTAACAGCGGCCGATGGCCCTGGTGCCGCACCCGCTGCCAAATCGTCTCGACGGACGCCCACAGACAGACCACCAGGGCGTGTTGCTTGAGGCTGGCAAGGTTCGCTTCGTTCGCTCCCAGGCCGCCGCCGGCGCAGATCACCCTCTGGCGCCAGCCGGCCATCTCGGCGACCAACTGCCGTTCCATTTCTCGAAAGGCCTCCTGCCCCTGCTCGGCGAAGATTTCCGGGATGCTCCGGCCCGCGCGCTGTTCGATGACCTGATCAGTATCGACCAGGTCGAAGCGCAATGCCGCCGCGCAGAGCCGCCCGACGGACGACTTGCCCGTGCCCATGAAGCCGATGAGGGCCAGGTTGTGGATTTGGCGGGCGACGGACATGGAGGGAACGTACTGCGGATGGCGGCGGAACGCAGGTTAAATTCGGCGGCGTGAAACGTGAAACGTGAAACGTAAAACGTAAAACGTAAAACGTAAGAGCGAGGCAATGCGCAGTGACGCACTCCGCGCAGCCACCGGATTTACGTTTCACGTTTCACGTTTTACGTTCTATGTTTCACGTTTCACGCCCACGTCACCTTCCCCTTCGCCTCCCGCAACGCGATCCCCTGGAGGAAACTCACCCCCTTCTCCAATCCCTCACGCGCCGTCATCAGGCTGTCTTCGTGTTCCATCGAGAGCACGCTGTCGTAGCCGGTCATGCGGAGCGCGCTGACGAAGTTGCACCAGAAATGGCGCGGATGGCCGTAGCCGACGGTGCGGAAAATCCAGGCCCGGTTCAGCTCGTCCCGATAATGCTTGGTGTCGAGCGTGCCGTGCGTCGTCGCGTTCCATTCGTGGATGGCCGTGTCCTTGGCATGGACGTGCCAGATGCAGCCGCTCAAGGCCCGCACCGCCGCGCACGGGTCGATGCCCTGCCAGAACAGGTGCGAAGGATCGAAGTTCGCGCCGATGGCGGGCCCGGCGGCGGCGCGCAGCTTGAGGAGCGTCTCGGGGTTGTAAGCCACGAAGCCCGGATGCATCTCCAACGCGAGCTTCCGGATGCCCTCGCCGCGCGCGAACGCCACCGCCTTGCGCCAATAAGGGATCACGACCTTGTTCCACTGGTAATCGAGAATCTCCAGGTAATCGGGCGGCCACGGGCAGGTGACCCAGTTGGGCGAACGGTCGCCGGGCGCGCCGCCGGGACAGCCGCTGAAGTTGATGACGATATCAATCTCCAACCGGTGCGCCAGGCGGATGACCTTGCGGAAGTCCGCGTCGAACTTCGCCGCCGTCGCGCGCCGGGGATGGATGGGATTGCCCGCCGCGTTGAGCGCCGAGATGCGCAAGCCGCGCGACTGGACGGCCCGGAGCAGCTCGCGGCAGCGGCGTGGGCTGGCCAGCAGGGCTTCGAGCGGGCAATGGTTCGAGCGGGCGTAACCGCCCGCGCCCAGCTCGACCGCCTCGACGCCGAGGCCGGCGAGGTAATCAAGAGTCCGTTCAAGCGGGAGGGAGCCGAGGATTACGGTGAAAACGCCGACTTGCATGGGGCGGAGGGTAACAGCCCGGCCGGTCCGACGTCACCGTGGAAGATTTTTCGGGTGCCAAAAGCAGGTTGGCTCGGGCGAAATGTTTCGGGCCTGAGCGCATCGCGCAACCAGGGGAACATGGACTGTGACGGGGAGGGCTGGGGGCCGTGCAGGGACGCACCGTTGTCCCGGTATGGCTGCGCTGCGCACCGCCCTGATCTCCGTTCCGCGCGTCGCAGCGCGGAACGAACGGTGCGCGAGTCTCCTTCGTCCCGCGCTCCGACGCGCGGGACGGGAAGTTTGGGCGGCGCGCAGCGCCGCCCTACCGGAGTGACGCTGCCGTCCGTTTAACGGCCGGCATGTCCGGCGGAAGATTCGTGATGGGGCCGATGGTGGCCCAGACTTTCTCAGGCCGCGGCAGCATCTTGTCCACCCAAGCCGGTAGGCTCGCGCCGAGCCGCTTCTGGAGCATGCCGTCGAACCGATCCCTCCAATCCTTTCGCTGCATGAGAATCTCCGTGGACCACGGCTTGCAAGGATCCATCACCACGTAGACCAGAGTTCCTGTGCCCGGATCGACCAACGTCGGGTTGTCCAGTAAAAAGGGTATCCCGAAGCCGTCACGCAGCTTGCGCGAACCTCCAACGGTAATTACGAAGTTCTCGTCTCGCATGTCCCGGTAGAGCTTGACCGGTACCTTGCCGCTGTTCGTCGCCATGACCAATCCAAAGTTTATTTCGGACGGATAAGGTCGCGATTTGCCAAAAGCATTGCTCCTTGCTGGTACCTCATTCGTGTAACCCACAAACACCAACTTCACTTCCATCCTTCCGCCGCCCCGTCCGAACCACCACACCAACGCTGCCACGACCCCGAGCAGTGCCGCGGCGATGAGCAGTTTCCTCCGGCGCGTGGTCATGCGCCACGTTGGCGCGGCGTGCGGTGGTGTCAACCTTGTTCGCGGCGCCGCGCGCGTCCGTTCCGCAGGGCCGAAGGCCCGTTCTGTTAAAGCCCGGGCTGGAGCGAGCATCGCGAGCGGAGGCCCGGGTGGCGCGCGCGGAAAATCCCCCGCCGGCCTGCAGGGCCGGAACAACCACAGCGCGTGTTGCATCCCGCCATTACAGGGCGGGGAGGTGTGATGAACCAACGACCACCTGGGGCTCGGCGCGGAGCGCCTCTCCCCAGGCTAAAACATCGCGGGCTTTCAGCCCGAAAACGCGGCAACGATGATCCGGACGTGACAACGATGATCCATTTCCCCCTGCGCTTGGTTCCACGCCACCTTGGCCCGGCGCGGACTCGTGTCAACCTTGTTCGAGGTGGCTCGACACAAGTTGTGGGTAAAGACAAGGGCTGAAGCCCACGGCTACCATCACCGACTCGCTCCGCGGCCCGTTGCCGGCCCGTCGTCTCCAGAAATCCTTGATGAACCTTGTAGAAGCGGCCCGTGATTCCACGCTTCAACGCTTCAACGCTTCAACGAAGAGGCTTACTTCCCCGCGCTCCAGCCGCCGTCGATGATCAACGCGCTGCCGGTGACGAACGCGGACTCGTCGCTCGCCAGGTAAAGGGCGGCGGCGGCGATTTCCTCGGGCCTGGCCATGCGGCCGATGGCCTGCGTCGAGGCCATCTCGCGATAGGCCTTTTCCGGGTCGGGATACTCCTTGAGCCGCGCGGAGACGAACGGCGTCTCGACGCGGCCCGGGCAGATGCAGTTGGCGCGGATGCCTTGCGTCGCATGGTCGAGGGCGAGGCTCTTGGTGAAGCCGACGACGGCGAATTTCGTGGTGCAATAAGCAAGCCGGTCGCGAACCGCCACGATGCCGCCGATGGAGGCAAGGTTGATGATGTTGCCGGACTGGCGCTCAATCATGCCGGGGAGGAAGACCTTCGTGAGGTTGAACATGCCGCGCACGTTGACGGCGTAAAGACGGTCGAGGTCCGCGCCGGTCGTTTGCAACAGCGTGCCGACGTGGCCGACGCCGGCGTTGTTGACCAGCACGTCGAGCCGGCCGTGCGCGGTGAGCACGTGCCGGCCGGCGCGTTCGCACTCCTCTTCGCGGCTGACATCGAGCGGAAGAAAATCGGCGGCGCCGAGCGCAGCCTTGATGCGCATTGCCGTCTCCGCGCCAGCCTGGGCGTCGCGGTCGGCCACGTAAACGAACGCGCCGGCCTGCGCGAAAACTTCCGCGATCGCCTGGCCGATGCCGGCGGCCGCGCCGGTGACGAGAGTGATTTTGTTTTGAAGGCTGAACATCGGTCATTTCACGAGGTCCCGCAGCTTCGTCACAATCTGGTAGGCGCCCACCGCCGACATAGCGGCAGCCGCGAACCACAGGCAAAACGTCCATCCCCCGCCCGGCCGAAGCGCGGGCGCTGTCCGTCGGTAACGGAAGTAGAGCGCCGCCAGCGCCAGGAACGGGAGCATCATGGCCTGCGCAAGCGCGCCAACGAACACGAGCTTCACAGGCTCTCCCCACAGGAGGAACACGCTCGTGAACGCCACGGGCAACAACACGCAGCCGATCTTCACCCAGTGCACGCGGTGCTCGGCGTCGCGGTATTTCAGGACGCCGAAAAGGGACAGCCCGTCCGCCAGCAATCGGGCATTGGAAGCGGTGGCGCCGAAAACCGTCGAGTAAAGCACGGCAAAGGCGCCGAGCAGAAACAGCCAGTAGCTCCATTGACCGAAGGTCTCCCGATACATGTGCGAGAGCGTGGCGATCATATCCCGGTCCTCGACGACCAGTCCTTTGGCATGGAGCACCGAAGCCCCCAACAGATAGAACGCGAGCGTCGCCGTCGTGTAAATTCCGCACGAGACCCAGGCATCGATGCGCATGACGCGGATCCAACCCATCGCCCGTTCCTGCCACGAGGGCGAATCGTCCCGCGGGCCGACGCTCTTGGCGTAGCCTTTCTCCAGGCACCAGTAAGGATAATAAATCAGTTCCGACGCGCCGACCCCGATGATGCCAAACGCGGCGAAGGCGGCGGTGAAATCTGCCGGCAGGTCGAACTTCAGTCCACTCGCAAGCTGCGCGCCAGTAATCGCGAACGGCGTCGTCTGCATCGCGCCAACCGCCACGAGCGTCGTGACCGTGAATATCGCCACGAGCGCCGTGGAGAAGATTTCGACCATCCGATAGCGCCCAACTACGAGCAGCACCGTGCACGAGCCGCCTATCACGACGGCGAGCATCGGCCCCGGGAGCGGCATCCCGGCAAGTTGGAAGACGCTGGCCAGCCCTCCGACCATCCCGGCGACCTGGAAGATCAGCGCGAAGAACATCAGCGCCCACAACCACACGAGCCACGAGACGATCAGCCGCGGACCGGGCACGGAGTTCATCGCTTCAAGCGTCGTCATCCCCTGCGAGATGGCGAAGCGGCCCAGTTCGATCTGCACGAACACCTTGATGAAGCAGCCGAGGATGATGAACCACAGCAGCGTGAACCCGACCTTTGCGCCAACCTTGGGAGTGACGATCAATTCGCCCGAGCCGACGATGACCGCGCTGATGATGAGTCCGGGTCCGAGCTGCTTGACCACTCCGAGCCAGTCGGTGGGCGCGGGCTTGGGCTGGGCCTGAAGGCTCGCGCCTTCGCTGGTGGTCATGGGCGCCAGCCTAGTTGGCCCCGCAAACCAGCGTCAAGCGGCGCCCGGATTCGAGGGCAGATTCGGGCGCATCCGGACACTGCGATGACTGGTAGGGCCATCGCGCTGCGATGGCCCCG
>CAZZAQ010000188.1:0-7797 GCA_964652165.1 uncultured Bifidobacterium sp. | reverse complement strand
AGGATGAACGCATCGATGGGATTCTGAATTTTGAATTTTGCATTCTGAATTGCCGGCACTGCCGGCCGCTCCGGCTTGAGGTACGCCCAGTGCCCCTTGTAATCCGCCCCGCCCGCGATCCAGCGCTTCAGCAAATCAATCTGCTGCGCCGTCAGCTTCTTCTTGGTCTTGGGAGGAGGCATCACCTCGTCCGGGTCTTGGGCCGTGACGCGCTCGATCAACTTGCTCCGCGCCACGTCGCCGGGCACGATGGCGAGATCGCCAGACTTGGCGGGCTTGAGGGCATCCTCACCTTTGTCGAGGCGCAACTTGGCCTTGCGCTGCTTCTCATCGGGTCCGTGACACGCGAAGCAGTTGTCCGACAGGATGGGCCGGATATCGCGGATGAAATCAATCTTCGCCGCCGGCTTTTCCTTTTCGGCCGCGGCCTTCCGCCTGTCCGGCGGCGGCGCCGCGGACGACTGGGCCGCGCAGGCCAGGATGGCCAACGCCGCCCCTCCGAGGAAGCTCTTCACAAATAGATTCTGAGCCGTCATTGCCTTTGCAGATTTTGGTTTGGGCGGGGCCAAAGAAGTAAACCGCCACGCCCTACAGTTATGCTTGGAATAGACTAACGGTCAGGGGTTTTCCTTCAACGCTTTTTCCCGGTGGGCCAGTGCGGCGGCAAACGTGTCGGCCGCCGCTGGCAGGGTATTCGGGCCGGAGCTGCGATTGCGCGCGCCTCAACTCACAGGCAGAATCCAGCGTGTAATTCTTGTAACTCGAACCGGAATCTGTCAGGCTCTGGGGCGTGAACAACGCGTTGCGGATGAGGATATTCAACCGCCCCAATGAACCCGTCCCGCCTGCCCTCGATTCGAATTGGCCGCCAGTGTTCAAGGCGGCCATTTGCGTTTTGATATCGATGTCCAGCGCGATTACGGGCTGGCCTGCGGAAGCCCAATCCGCCCAAACCAAACCGCCCGAGCCGACCGAAATCAGCCTCGAAGACCTGATGAAACTGGAGATTCCCGTCGTCGCGGCGGCTTCCAAGTACCAGCAGAAGGTCACTGAAGCGCCATCGTCGGTCACGATTATCACCGCCGAGGAAGTCAAGAAATACGGCCATCGGACCCTGGCGGAGATTTTGAGGAGCGCGCCGGGCTTCTACGTGAGCTACGACCGCAACTACTCCTTCCTGGGAACCCGCGGTTTCAATCTGGGCGACTACAACAACCGCGTGCTCCTGTTGGTGAACGGGCATCGAGTCAACAACAGCCTGTCGGACGGCGCGTTCATCGGCACGGAGTTCATCCTCGACGTCGATTTGATCGATCGGGTTGAAATCATCCGCGGCCCCGGTTCGAGCCTGTATGGCAATAACGCTTTCTTTGGCGTGATCAACGTGATTACCCGCCGGGGCCGCGATTTGTCGGCTGTTGGCGCCGAAGGATCCGGCGAATTCGGCAGCTTCGACACCTGGAAAGGCCGGGCGACTTACGGGAATCGATTCGAGAACGGGCTGGAGATGCTCTTGTCCGGGACGTTCTACGGCAGTGACGGTCAGGACCGCTTGTATTATCGGGAATTCGACCAGCGGATCAGCTCCGATCCGGGAGCGCGAAACAACGGTGTCGCGAGGGATGCGGACAATGACGCCTTCAAAAGCTTCTTCGGCAGCGTGGCGTATCACGATTTCAGCGTGGAAGGCGCCTACATCAACCGCGAGAAGAGGAATCCGACCGCTCTGCGTACGACGGACGACCGGAGCTATGTGAACCTGAAGTACGCCCATGAATTCCCTGAAGTCGCCGACGTGACGGCCCAGGTCTATTACGACCGGCAGGATTTCAAGTTTGGCTTACCTTACGGGGGCCTGCTGTCCAAGGATGCGCAGGTGGGCGAGTGGTGGGGCGCCGAGTTGCAGCTCACCAAGCGGCTGTGGGATCGGCACACGTTCACCGTGGGCGGGGAGTATCGCGACGATTTCCGGCAGCACAAACGGTATTTCGATGCTCAAACCGGCACTTTCTCAAAGCCCATCGACCGCGACAGACAAAACCACGGCATCTACATTCAAGGCGATTTTGCCATCGTCACCAACCTGCACGTCAATGCGGGGGTGCGTTATGACCAATACGGCGATTTCGATCCCACGTTCAATCCGCGGCTGGCATTGATCTACAATCCCTTCGGCCAGTCGGTGTTCAAGGCGATCTACGGCACGGCTTTTCGCGCTCCCAATTTCTTTGAACTGAGCGATCCGCGCAACCAGGACATTGATCCAGAGAACATTACCACGTACGAGCTGGTTTACGAGCAAGGCATCGGCAATCATTTGCGATCGTCGGTGGCCGGTTTCTACAATCAAATCAACGACTTGATCCGGTTCAATTCAGCGGCGGGCATTCAGCGGTTTGAGAATCTCAGCGGGGCCACGGCAAAGGGAGTGGAACTGGCGCTCGACGGCCTCTGGTCCGGCGGCGTACGTGGCCGGGTTAGCTACACGTTTCAGGAAACCGAAGACACGGAGACGGACAAAGTGCTGACCGATTCGCCCCGGCATCTGGTCAAGCTGAACCTCAGCGTGCCGCTTCTCAAGGATAAGATCTTTGCGGGGCTGGAATTCCAATACATCAGCAAAAGGACGACCACGCATCTGACTCCCGCAGGGACTCAAGAGTCGGGAGGGGATGC
The DNA here is from genome assembly GCA_964652165.1 of uncultured Bifidobacterium sp. Lineage (GTDB taxonomy): Bacteria > Verrucomicrobiota > Verrucomicrobiia > Limisphaerales > JADJPG01 > DASTLJ01. The sequence goes on along the minus strand of CAZZAQ010000188.1, from coordinate 5,121 downwards.
GGACGGCTTCGGGATCGTCAATTTCACCCTGTTCAGCCGGGAGTTGCTGAAGGGACTGGAGTTCTCGGCGAGTATTTACAATTTGCTGGACCGGGAATATGATGACCCTTCCACGCCGTTCCATCGCCAGGATGTGATAGAACAGGATGGCCGCACATTTCGAGTCAAGCTGACGTATCGCTTTTGAAGTATGAAGCCGCGAACCATGACAGATCGAAACCTTTCAGCCTGGCGAGAGAACGTTCTCGCCGTAACGTTCGCCCGGCGCGATGACTCGCTTTCGCCGGCGTTCCGTCACTTCGCCGCCTTATTGTTCTATGGCGTCCTCCCGGTGCCCCTGCTACCGGCTCTCTCCACCGATTGCCTCGCCATCGGTGGCCCGCCTGTAATCACGACCCAGCCGCTAAGTCAGACCCGTGTGGTCGGCAGCAGCGTATCGTTTACAGTCGTTGTCTCCAGCGTCACTTTTCCGACCTACCAATGGCGATTCAATGGAACGAGTATTCCAGGGGCGACCGCCCCCACTTTTACGATCGGCAATGTCCAGGCCAATCACGCGGGCAATTATAGTGTGGCGATCACCAACGCAGTGGGCTACGCGATCAGTTCCAACGCGCTTCTCACAGTCACAGCTCCGCCTTTTACGGTTGTCGCTTGGGGCAACAACTCCAACGGCCAGGCTACCGTGCCGCCGCGGAGCGGCTTCGGCGGCACCCAGGTATTCAACACGGGCGGCGGCTGCGAGCCTGAAGAACCCATTTGCGGAGTCACCGTCGGGTGCTCAGTGTTCTTTCTACTTGTCGCGCCCGATTCGGGCACATTGTCTCTAAATACGGATGGGAGTTCTTTTGATACAGTGATGGCCGTTTACCGTCGTTCGCCCACCAATCCGTTGGTGCTGGTCCTGGTGGCCTGCGATGACGACAGTGGCTTGGGTCTCGCCAGCGCACTGAGCATTCCCGTTATGGCCGGCGTGACAAACTTTGTCCAGGTGGGTGGTTACAACGGAGCAAGCGGCACCCTGCGATTCAGTTACCAGCTCCTTCCGGCTCCTGACACTGTCATGGCCATTGCCGCCGGTGGGGAGCATAGTCTGGCGCTCAGGACCAATGGCACGGTCCTCGCGTGGGGCGGCAATACTTATGGCGAGACGAATGTGCCGGCAGGTTTGAGCAACGTCACGGCCATCGCGGCGGGTTACTACCACAGCCTGGCGTTGAGGGGCGACGGCAAGGTTGTGGCCTGGGGCCGCAACAGCGACGGACAGACCAATGTACCACCGGGCTTGAGCAATGTCGTGGCCCTGTCCGCGGGCTGTTATCACAATCTCGCATTGAGGAACGACGGCACGGTCGTGGCCTGGGGCCGCAACAGCAGTGGCGAAACCAATGTGCCAATGGGATTGAGCAATGTGGCGGCCGTGGCGGCGGGTTGTTCTCATAGCCTGGCATTGAAGGACAACGGCATCATTGTCGGTTGGGGTGACAATGACCACGGGCAACTCAACGTACCTCCCGGCCTTGCCAACGTTGCGGCCTTGTCCGCCGGAAATGACTTCAGTCTGGCACTTAGGGCCAATCGAACGGTGGTCGCCTGGGGCGACAATTCCAATGGCCAAACGAACATGCCTGTTGGACTCAGCAACGTCGTCGCCATTGCCGGAGGCGGTTCCCACAGCCTGGCGCTTAGGGCCAACGGCACGGTCACCGGTTGGGGTCAGAATACTTACGGCCAGACCAATGTCCTTCCCGGCTTGTCCAATATGATAGCCATCGCTGCTGGCGCGTCGCATAGCCTGGCTTTGCAGGGCGACGGCTCTGTCGTTATCACGGTCCAGCCGCGTAACCAACGAGTCTATCGTTATGCTCCAGCCACTTTCCCGGTGATGGCCGCGGGCAACGCTCCAATATTCTATCAATGGCGGTTTAACAGCACCAACCTCCCCGGTGCGAACAGCGCGACTTATGCGGTGTCCAACGCTTTGCCCGCCGACGCAGGAGCCTACCGCGTTGACGTCTTCAACGGCTCCGGAGGCGCAATCAGTTCGAACGCCATGTTGGCGGTGGAGTACCCGACGGCGCGCCTGCTTTCTCCCCGGCCCCAGTCGAATAGCATTCAATTCAGTGTGGAGTTCACGGCTTCGAGCGACTCTCCGGTCCCGGTCGCCTATGGCATTCAGGGATCAACCAATTTCGCCGATTGGATAAATCTTCAGGTCGGCCTGCTTACATTCACGAATCAAGCGTCCCTTTCCTTCGGCGAGCTGATGGCTCCAAGTCCTTCCCGGCGGTTTTACCGCGTCTTATTGCCATGAGCCTGCTGAGTGGATCCGGACCAACAGCCATGTCATCAAGGCGCTGCCATGTTTTCAAACGGCTTGCCGGACTTGCGATGGCGCTCTGTGCCGCTTCCGCGCTGGCCCGCGAGGTGGGCGCGCAGACCAGTTCCTTCACGCCCTATCAGCACAAGGCTCTTTATCTCTATCAATTCGCCAAATACACTGAGTGGCCTAAGGAAATCCTGGCGGATGACAATGGGCCATTCGTGCTTGGCATATTGGGCAAGGACCCCTTCGGAAAGGACATTGACATCATTCAAGGCAAGCCGATCAAAGGCCGGAAGCTCACCGTGAAGCGTTTTGCCAAAGTGCAGGAAGTAACGGGTTGCCATCTGTTGTTCATCTCCTCATCCGAGACGGAGCAATTGCCACAGATACTCAAAGCCCTGGAGAAATCCAGCATCCTCACCATCGCGGAGTCGGAGGGCTTCGCCCAGCAAAGCGCGATGATCAACCTGGTGGCGGAACAAAAGTCCGCCGGCTCGCAAACGGTCAGCTTCGAAATCAATCGCGCGGCGGCGGAGAAAGCGAACCTGAAATTGGACACTCAACTGCTGAAATTGGCCAAGCGGGTCAAGAGCTAGCCGCGCTGCAAGGGCATGATGAGCTTTTTCAAGAATCTGTCGATCCAGCGCAAGCTGACCTCGATCATCATGCTCACCACGTGCATCGCCTTGGTACTGGCGTGCGCGGCGTTCGTGACCCTCGAGTTGTTAACGTTCCGGCGCAACCTGGTGTCGGAAATGTCCACCATGGCGGAGATCATCGGGCGCAATTGCGAGTCCGCCCTGAATTTCAACACGCCGGAGGACGCGGAAAAGAACCTGGCCAATCTTGCTGGTCAAAGCCAGTTCACCACCGCCTGCATTTACCGGGAGGGAAAGGTCTGGGCCCGGTATCCGCGGAAACTGAGCGAAGCCGAATTTCCGGCGAAACCGATGGCTTCGGGCCATCGATTCGAGGGGAACGCGTTGGATTTGTTCCGGCCGATCCTCGACCATGACAATCGCGAGACGATTGGCGCACTCTTTCTACGCTCCAGTCTGGAGCAGTTGTCTTCGCGCCTGCGCCAGTACGTCGGCATTGCCGCCGCGGTGCTGTTGGTCGCCTCCATTGTGGCCTTTGTGATTTCCTCCCGGCTCCAGCGAGTCATTTCGGTGCCGGTGTTGAAGCTCTCGGAGACCGCCCGCGTCGTGTCTGATAAAAAGGATTACTCCGTGCGCGCCCAAAAGCATGGCGACGACGAGGTGGGAACGCTGATCGATTCGTTCAACGAGATGCTGGCGCAAATCCAAAAGCGCGACACGGAATTGCAGGTGGCCCGCGCCGCCGCCGAGCGCGCCAACCAGGCCAAAAGCAATTTCCTGTCGTTCATGAGCCACGAGCTGCGCACGCCATTGACCGCCATCATCGGTTTCAGCGAGCTATTGACCTCCGAAGTCGAGACCGATGGCCGGCGCGAGTGGGCGGAGGACCTGCGGCGCGTCCACGATTCCGGCAAATACCTGCTCGAGCTCATCAACGACATTCTGGACATCTCCAAAATCGAAGCCGGCAAGATGGAAGTCCACCTCGAATCGTTCGATGTCGCCACGCTGGTGCGCGACCTCAACGACGTGCTGCGCCCGCTGGTCGAGCGAAAAAGCAACCGTCTGGTGATCGAGTCTCCCGATAATCTTGGCACGATGCACGCCGACCGCATCAAGGTGCGCCAGTGCCTGTTGAATCTGCTCAGTAACGCCGGCAAGTTTACTGACAATGGAGTCATCACGCTTTCAGCCAATCGAATTTCAAAAGAAGGCTCGGACTGGCTCGCCTTTCGCGTCAGCGACACCGGCATCGGGATGACGCCGGAACAAGTCAGCAGATTGTTCCGCGCCTTTACACAAGCCGATGATTCCACTTCGCGCCGCTATGGCGGCACGGGGCTGGGCCTGGCGCTCACGAAAAAATTCTGCCAACTGATGGGAGGCGATGTCAGCGTCACCAGCGAACCGGGCAAAGGCTCGACTTTCACCATCGAGTTGCCGGCGACCGCCGCCCGGCGGACTTCGACCATCCCGATTGCGCCGTCCCCCGCCCTGGACGCGGCGCGTGCGTCGGGGGGCTGCATTTTAGTGATCGACGATGATCCTGCCGTGCACCAGTTGGTGGCCGAGGCGCTTCAGTCGGAAGGTTACACGCTAAGATTTGCCTCCAGCGGCGCCGAGGGTCTGCGATTGGCCAAGGAACTGCGTCCCGTAGTCATTACGCTCGACGTCATCATGCCGGAAATGGACGGATGGGTCGTGCTCTCATTGCTCAAGGCGGACCCGGAACTGGCGTCAATCCCGGTCATCATGCTGAGCGTGCGCGCGGACCAGGACTTCGGTTTCGCCATGGGCCTGGCCGATTATCTCCAGAAACCGATTGACCCCAAGCGCCTGATTGCAGTGTTGAAAAAGTATCATCGCCTCCGTCCGAGCAATCATGTCCTGGTCGTTGAAGACGACGACGCCATGCGGGAATTGCTCTGTCGCATGTTGGAACGGGAAGAATGGACGGTCGCGAAGGCGGAGAACGGCCTGGCCGCGCTGGAAAGCATCGCCCATCACCAGCCTTCCTTGATTATCCTGGACCTGAAGATGCCCGTAATGGACGGCTTTCAAATGATCGCCGAATTGCACAAGCACGAGGACTGGCGAAAGATTCCGGTCGTGGTCATCAGCGCCAAGGAACTCACGCCGGAGGATCGCCAACTGTTGCAAGGCCATGTCAAAAAGATTCTCCAAAAAGGCGATTTC
>CAZZAQ010000187.1:0-7823 GCA_964652165.1 uncultured Bifidobacterium sp. | reverse complement strand
CAAAGTCCGCGCGCAGATCGCCCGCGACAACCCGACAGTGGCCGCCAACCTCATCGCGCTCGCGCAAGCCGTGCTCGACTGCATCGATTGCGAAAAGGGCAACAACGGTTTGGGCAACGGCATCGACCCGCAGCCCCCGGGCAATCCGCCGCCCAATGACGTACCGGGTGGCCGCCGGTAGGTTTCGGCTGCGTCCGAGTCAGAAGTGAACCCCGAGAGGCCGGGAGTAATCCCGGCCTCTTTCATTTTGGAAATTCGGGCTAACCCAGCTTGAGCGGCCCGCCTTCGCAAAGCGATGGCTTGCCGAACGTCTCGAGGCGATGGCCCACGGCGTGCGCCAGGGCGAGGTGCAGGCGGTTGTGCGGCGCCTTGTCGAGTTTGAGCGAGCGGCCCATCTGGAAGCCGAACCCGCCGCCGACGAGCACGAAGGGGATGTTGTCCAGCGTGTGCGAGTTGCCTTTGCCCAGTTCGTTGGTCCAGACGATGAGCGTGTGGTCGAGCATCGAGCCGCCGCCGCCCGGTTCGGGCGTGCTCGCCAGCCGCTGCGCCAGGTGGCTGAGCTCGCCGCAGAACCACTGGTTAATCTTCACCAGCTTGGCCTGCTTGGCCTCTTCCTTGTCCGGCTCGTGCGACAGTTCGTGATGGCCTTCCGTGATGTCGAGCCACTTCATCTTCGCCATGCCGACGGACTTGGTGTATTGCAGCGTGGCGACGCGCGCCATGTCGTTGGCGAAGCTGTTCACGAGCAGATCAATCTGCATCCGGCTCAGACGCGGCACGTTGTCGTTCTGATCAGCGATGCCTTCCTCCAAGGCGGGCGGCGTGACACAGAGCTTCTGTTGGCCAGCGGTGGCGATTTCCTTCTCCATCTGGCGGACGAGCGCTTCGTGGTCTTCGAGGAGCCGGCGGTCCTCGGCGCTAATGAGCTTGCGGACTTTCTGCAAGTCGCCCCGCACGTCGTCGAGAATGCTCTGCAAGCTCTCCTTGTCTTTCAATTGCCCGTAGAGCTTTTGGTACATCTGGTAAGGGTCCGAAATCGGCGCGACCGGCTTGTTCGGGCCGGAGTAGCTCATGCGCGTCCATGGATCCGCGCGGTCGTGGACGCCCACGCCGAACTCCAGCGAGCCGAAGCGCGTGCGTGTCTCTTCCCGGCTCTGGAAAAAGTTTTTCAACTCCTGATCGATCGAAATGCCGCTGGCCCATCCCGCCGGCGTGTGCGAACCGCCCTGGATGTTGCCGGGGAACAGCTCGATGCCCGTGAGCAGGCAACTCATGCCGCGCATGTGGTTGTCGCCATCGCCGCGCACCTTGTTGGACAGGCCGTGCAGGACGAGCATGCGGTCCTTGAACGCTTCGAGGGGCGAGAGGATTTCCTTGAGTTTGAAATCGTTCCCTGTCTCGTCAGGCCAGAAGGCCGGCGGAATGGTGCCGTTCGGACTGAACATGACGATCAAGCGTTGCCTCGGCCGGGCCGGCGCCGCCAGCCCAAGGCTCGGCAGGCCGACGACAAACGGCAACGACGCGGCGGAGAGCCCGACGCGCTTGATGAAATTCCGGCGATGGATGGCGTTCATGACTATTCTTTCAGACGTTTCTACAGTCAGTATGTTCACAGCGCAGCGCAGCGGCAACTGAGAAATCGCTTGTCCGGCTGCCTCGGGCGCATTTCAGCTTCCGGCAGGTTTCGTCTCAGCCTTTCATTAGCACCCGGCTTCAGCCGGGTGATCGGTGATGCAGAGTGGCGAAACTGCTTTAGCGGTTTTGTGGACTGAGAAACCGCTAAAGCGGTTCGACTCCGATTCGCGCCGATTCCACCCAGCTAAAGCTGGGTGCTAATGAGAGGGGCCAGATCGGTTGCAACAAACTGAGATGCGCCCGCTGCCTTCGCGGACTTGTCAACTGTGTCCAGGCGCCGTAGCCTCGTCCCGTGCCGACGTTCCTGTGCGTGAAGGGCTGTCGATGCCCATTCCGCCACCCAAGATCCTGCGCCCGGGCTGGCGCTTGAGCATGTCGTTCCTCAATCCCATTATGCTCGCCGGACTGGCGGCGGTGTCGGTCCCGATCCTCATTCACCTGCTGAACCGGCGGCGCTTCCAGAAGGTTGTATGGGCCGCGATGCGGTTCCTTCAAAACGCCGTCGAGCAAAACCAGCGGCGCATGCGCCTGGAGGACATGATTTTGCTGGCGCTGCGCTGCCTGCTCGTGGCGCTCCTGGCGCTGGCGCTGGCGCGGCCGGCGATCCTTTCCAATGCCAGCGGCGTCTTCGGCCAGTCGAAGGTCACCGGCGTCATCATTCTCGACAACTCCCAAAGCATGGGCATGAGCGACGGCACCGCCACGCGCTTCGACAAGGCCCGGCGCGCCGCCGAGGCCGCGCTCGATTCGATGCCCGCCGGCAGCGCGACCGCGGTGCTGTTTGCGAGCGACATCGTGCGCGGCGCGATCCCGGAGCCGACCTTCGACCTGAACCTCGCCCGCAAGACGCTCCGTGAAGCGCCGCTGACCGACCGGGCGACGGACCTTTTTCCCGCGTTGCAGGCGGCCCTTGAGACGCTCAGCGGCCGGCTCGCCTTGCGCAAGGAGGTGTATCTCATCACCGACGGCCAGGCTGCGGGCTGGCGGCAACTCACGGAAATCCAGCGCGCCCTGGAGCGATCCAAAAGTGAAATCAAGACCCACCTCATTCTCGTCAACGAACACGAGGAGCACAATCTGGCCGTGAGCGGCCTGCGCCTGGCCAGCGGACTCAGCCCGGTGAACCAGCCGCTGCGCTTCGAAGCGAGGGTCACCAACCACGGCAAGGAGGAAGCCCGCAACACGCGCGTGAGCCTCAGCGTCAATGGCGAGCCGCCATCCGACGAGTTCACCCTCGACTCCCTCCCGGCTGGCGCGAACAAGAGCGTCACGCTCTTCACCAAGCTTCGCAGCGAAGGTTTCCATGCCGTCGGCGCGCGCATCGGCGAGGACCGTCTGCCCGCCGACGACCACCGCACCTTCGCCGTGCGCGCCATCAAAGAGGTCAAGGTCCTCCTGGTGGACGGCGATCCTGGCAACGAGCCGCGCGACAGCGAAGTGTTCTTCCTGCAAAACGCCCTCGTGCCGGTGCCGCCTGACGCCGCAGCGGAGTATTTCATCAAGACCGCCACGCTCCTCGCGCCCGAGCTTTCGCAGGCGCGCCTGGACGGCTACGACACGGTCGTGCTCGCCAACGTGCCGGATTTTTCCGAGGCCACCGTGCGCGCGATCGAGGGCTACCTGCGTCGCGGCGGCGGCCTGATGGTCTTTCCCGGCGACCGGTTGAACGCCAGCTTCTACAACGAGCAACTTTTCAGGCGGCTCAAGATGCTCCCCGCCGAGTTCGGCGCCGCTCGCGGCCAGGCAGCCCAGGAGGACAAATTCGTCACCTTCCAGGAGCGCGACTACGAGCATCCCATCGTCTCGATCTGGAACGACCCCGGCTCGGGCAAAGTCGCCAGCGCGCGGTTCTTCAAGTTCCTCGAGTTGAAGCCGGCTCCCGTGGAAAGCGGGAAAGCGGGAAAGCAGGAAAGCGAAAATTCCATTCTTCCCGCTTTCCCCCTTTCCCGCTCCACCGCCGAGCAGGCGAGCGACGCCGGACTCCCCCGCATCGTCCTCAAGTACACCGATGGCACGCCCGCTGTCATGGAGCGCGCCTGGGGTCTCGGGCGCGTCGTGCAATTCAGCAGCACCGCCGACACCGCGTGGAACGACCTGCCCGTGCGCCTGGCGTGGGTGCCCCTGCTCCACCGCACGCTGGGCCACATCGTTCAACGGCAGGATGAAGGACTCAACATCCGGGTCGGCGAGAAATTCGTCCGCCGCGTGCCGGCTGAGTACCTGGACAAGGATGCGACCTTTTTTAAGCCGCGCCAGACGGACGTCGTCCGCGAACTTTCTCGTGTCGAGTTGATCCAAGGCTGGCCCACGGTGCAATTCGCGCAGACCGATCTCGCCGGCGTTTACGACGCGACCCTCGGCGACCCGCCGGTCCACGTCAAATTCGCCGCGCAGTCCGACCCCGGCGAATCGAGCCTGGACGAGCTGTCCCCCGCGCAACTGGCGACGCTTCGGGACGTCGCCAACGTGGTGGTCTGGGGGCCGGATCTTTCGCTGCGGGACAGCGTCGAGAAGGGCCGAACGGGTCTGGAATTCTGGCTGCCCATCGCGATTTTTTGCCTGTTGCTGGCCGCGGTCGAAACTTTCCTCGGACAGTGGTTCAGCCGGTCGAAGTGAGAAATGACGAATGACTAATGACGAATGGTGAAGCTGACAGCCAGATTCTTGAGAGCCGTGCTGGCGCTGGTGCTGTTCGTCCCTGCGCAATCCGGTCCCGCTGCGGGTGGTGAGCTGTTCGCCAATGAGTCGGTCTGGAGCATTCGTTTTGAGATTCTGGCCAGCGGGCTGGAGTCGTTGCGGAGTGACAGCCGCACCTACGTCCACGCGACGCTGCGCGAGGGGACCAACGTCCTCCGCGACGCCGGCGTCCGCCTGAAGGGCAGGACGGGCAGCTTCCGCCCCCTGGACGACAAGCCGGCGTTCACGGTCAGTTGCGACCAGTTCGTGCCGGGCCAGCGGTTTCGCGGGCTGAGCAAGTTTCACCTGAACAACTCGGTCGAGGATCCCAGCTGCCTCAACGAGAAGCTGGGAGGCGAGTTGTTCCGCGCCGCGGGCGTTCCCGCCCCGCGCGCGGGCCATGCGCTCGTGGAGTTGAATGGACGCCGATTGGGGCTGTACGTGTTGAAGGAGGGTTTCGCGGAGGAATTTCTCGCGCGCCACTTCGAGCGGGCTGACGGAGCGCTGTACGACCCTGGAGTGGGCGGCGACATTACGAGCCTGCCCCGCCACGAGGGCTCGCGAGCCGTGGGGGACGCGGCTTTGCAACGGCTGGCGAGCGCGGCGCAGGACCCCGACGCAACAAATCGCTGGCGGCAATGGAGCGGTGTGCTCGACCTGGATCGGTTTCTTTCGTTCATGGCGATGGAAGTGTTGATCGGACACCGGGATGGCTATTGCCTGGCGCGAAACAATTACCGGCTCTACCACGATCCCGTCTCGGACAAGTTTGTGTTCCTGCCGGCGGGCATGGACCAGTTGTTCGGCCGCGCGGACCTGCCAATCCGGCCCCACATGGCCGGCCTCGTGGCTCGCGGAGTGATGGAAACACCCGAGGGCCGCCGGGCGTGCCGCCAGCGGATGCAAACGCTCCTGACGAACGTCCTTCAAGTCGCCATTCTCACCAACCGGGTGCGGCAGGACGCGTCGCGGCTGGCGGCGGCCTTGCCGAAGGGCGAAGCGCGCGCGTTGCAGCGCGCGGCGGCGGACCTGTGCGAGCGCATCCGCGGGCGCGTGCTCGAAGCCAGCCGGCAACTGGCGGCGCCGGAACAAGAGCCATTGCGTTTCGAGAATGGCGTCGCCCGGCCCGGCGGGTGGCGGGTGGTGGATGAACCGGCGGGCGGGCGGCTCGATCACGCGCCCGCGCCGGATGGCCGGGCCGCGCTGCACTTGCGCGCCGGCCCCACCACCTCCGCTTCGTGGCGCGCGAAGGTCTTGCTGGCGCCCGGGCGGTATCGCTTCGAAGGACTCGCCCGCACGGCCGGGGTCAAACCGCTGCCTTTCGGCAAAAACCACGGCGCCTCACTCGGAGTCGTGGGAACCAAAACGTCGCATCCGCAACTCCTTGCGGGGGAGACGGCGTGGATGAAGGTGGAAGTCGAGTTCGAACTCCGCGCGGGCGAGACCGAAGTGGACCTGGTCTGCTCGCTGCGCGCCAGCGCGGGAGATGCGTGGTTCGACGCCGCATCGCTTCGGTTGGTGCGACTGGACGGTCAACGGCCACCCTGATGACGGGCCGGTCAATGTCCAGGGTGGATTCAAGAAAGGAGCGCGGACAGCCTTGTCCGCGTGTTTCCTGGCTTTAGCTCATCTTCGCCCGGATAAGGCTGTCCGCGCTCCTGTATCGGCCGGTTCTTGAATCAGTCCTGGGTCAATGACGGCGCGGCTTGAATTCGGATGGGGAATGGATACACTGCCGGCATGAACGCCATCGTCGAACAGTTGCTCCGCGCGCCCACGCTCCCGGAGATCGTGGACGAGTTGCAGGCGCGGCTGGCGGAGGAGCGCGCGCGGCGGGAAAGGTTTTATGAGGAGACGAGCGACGACCAGAAAGCGGAGTTTATCAATGGGGAGGTAATCGTGCATTCGCCAGCCACAATGCGGCATCTGAAAGTGCGGGAACGCTTGTCGAGGACGATGAGTTTGTACGTGGACTTGCACCAATTGGGGCAGGTCGTCGGAGAGAAGGCGCTCTGCGTATTTCCTCGAAATGATTACGAGCCCGATGTTTGTTTTTTTGGCAGGACGAAGGCGGCCTTGCTTCAGCCCACGCAACGGAAGCTTCCTCCTCCCGACTTCATCGCCGAAATCCTGTCGGAGTCCACCGAGTCGAAGGACCGCGGCGAGAAATTCGACGATTACGCGGCCCATGGAGTCAGCGAGTATTGGATCATCGATCCGGCCGGGGAAATGGTCGAACAGTACCTGGCCCGGGAGGGACGTTATTACTTGGCGCAGAAATCCGGCACGGGCGAGGTGAGCAGCGTGGTTGTGAGCGGCTTCAGCATTCCGGTGCGGGCGCTGTTCGATGACCAGCTCAATTTGCAGGCCGTCCGTGGATTGTTGCATCCCAAGCCGAGTTGAACCATCGGCGTCTTCTCCGTCGAAACCGGTTCGCATCCGTTTAGCGTAGCTGCGACCGTGAGGTCGCGGGCGGGATTCCCAGGCAAGAGTTTCTGAGACCGCCGCTCCGCTGTGGTTCAAAAGACTCATCCTCCGAGTTGATCCAAAGCGAAACGGCGGACACTGAGCTTCACCCAAACGGGAACCAAATCGATGCCGTCGCCCGACCTCCAGCGTCCCCGTCCCGCGACCTCACGGTCGCAGCTACGCTTGTGAAATCTCCAGGTCAGGCGCGCCGCAGTTCAAAGCGTTCCTCGCGGCGGGGAGATGACGACGTTGGTGGCGCCGGCGGCGAGAATGGCGCTGATTTGGTCCTTGAGGGCCTGGGAAGTCATCGTGGACACGCTCCCATCAGACAGGCAAATGTTGCCCCGGCTCACATGGATGGTGGTTTCAAACGTCGCATCAATCGAGCTTCCGTAGGACTTGTCCCAGGTCGGTTCCAGGGCTCCCCGGCCGCCCGTGATATTGGCCTCGCCCGTCAGGAGCGTCAGCGGCTGCTGTTCGTCGGCGGAGATGCCGACAAAGTAGCTCACATTATCCAGCCCGGCCGTGGACGGCCATTCCGCGGAGACGACCTTGGCGGCGTCCTTGGGACAGGTAAGGAGTTTGGGCGTAATCAACTCGTTCGAGGCGGCGCGGAAGTGATCGATCCACTCCGGCGGCGTCAGGCTGCTGCCGCCGTCGGCGATACTCACTTTCCAGGGAAACACGTGCTCATTGTCGTTGCTCCAGAGTCGCAGGCCGATGGCTATTTGCCTTTCGTTGTTGATGCACTCGGTGAGCTTGGCCTTGTCCTTCGCGCGGGCCAGCGCGGGCAGCAGCAGGGCGGCGAGAATGGCGATGATGGCGATGACCACCAGCAATTCGATCAGGGTAAAGGCCGCGGAACGCAATGCATTGGCTGCTCTCATAAGCCTGAATTCTCGTTTCTTGACGGGTACGATCGAGTTGACGGTAGCCGCGGCGATGCTGGTGTCAAACCAGATTCAGACGCTGTTTGAAGGCCGGGTGCATCTTGACACTGCCCCCGTCCGAAGCCGGCGGACTCCCTCTCCTCCCTCCGAGGG
>CAZZAQ010000186.1:4447-7867 GCA_964652165.1 uncultured Bifidobacterium sp. | reverse complement strand
CGAGCCCGTGTCGCCCATGAACACCTGCGCCGGATGACAGTTGAACCATAAGAAGCCAAGTCCCGCTCCGATCATTGCCGCGCAAAAGACGGTCAGTTCTCCCGCCCGTTCGACCGCCGGGATGCTGAGGTACAGGGCCCGCTTCGCGTGACCCGCCAGATACGTCAGCACGGTGAATACGAGCGACACGATGACCGTGCAACCGATGGCCAGCCCATCGAGCCCGTCCGTCAAATTCACCGCGTTGGAGCTGCCGACGATGGTCAGCGAGGTGATGATCATCCCGGCAATGACGCCCGCGGCGCCCGTAAGGATCGGGTACTTCACGAAGGGCACCATCACTTCGCCGATCAGCTTTTCGGTGTGGCTGTCCGACCAGAGGTAGACCGCGATGAACAGCGCCAGCGCGCATTGCACCCACAACTTGAGGCGCGGCGCCGCGCCCTGGCTGCTCTGCCGGGTGATCTTGGCGTAGTCGTCGTAAAACCCCAACCCCGCCAGCACCAGCACCGAGATGAGCGTCAGCAGGACGAGGGTGTTCCACTGCGCCCAGAAAAGGGCGGTGATGTCCATCACCGCCACGATCAGGATGCCGCCCATCGTCGGCGTCCCCTTCTTGGAGAGCAGGCGTGTCTCGAGCTTGCCGGTTTGCTCGGCCTTGTCCGGGTACTCCTGGCCGAATTTGACCCGGGTGAGCCAGCGAATGATTCGGGGCCCCAGCCACCAGCTCAACAGCAAAGCCGTCACCGCCGCGCCCGCGCTGCGAAACGTGATATACTGGAAGACTCGGAGGAATGAAAGGTTGTCCTGCCATGCGGTTTCCTGCGAGTGCTTCAGCAGGTACTGGCTAAAGTAATAGATCATTCCCGGCAGCACCGAACTCCGATTCGGCGCGCTCATCTTTCCCGGCCCGCCGAATCGGGTATGTGTTTAGCGTAGCTGCGACCGTGAGGTCGCGGGCTGGATGCTCGGACGGGAACGAAGTCGATCCCAACGCCCGACGCCCAATGTCCCCGCCCCGCGACCTCACGGTCGCAGCTACGCTAATCGGATACCGAATCGGAGTTCGGCGCTCCAACCGGGCTCGCTCGCAGTACGTCGCCGAGCCGTTCAAATCCCGTCGCGCGGGAGGCCTTCAACAAAACCACGTCGCCCGGCTGGAGCAATGACTTCAACGCGGATGCCGTCACGGCCACGTTGGCAAACTCATGGGTCTCGCGCAAGCCGGCATCACGCGCGGATTGCGCCGTCTCGCGCGCCCACTGGCCGACGGCCACGAGCGCATCGAGGCCGAGTTCCGCGGCGCGCCGGCCCACTTCGCGATGCGCGGCGGCCGTGTGCCCGCCCAGTTCGGCCATGTCCCCCAGCACCGCCACACGCCGGCCGCGGCACGGGTAATCGGCCAGCGTTTGCAGCGCGGCGAGCATCGAGTCGGCGTTGGCGTTGTAGGCATCATCGAGCACGCGCACGCCGTGGGCCTCCCACACCTCCAACCGCATTTTGGGCGGCGCGCACTCGACTAGCCCCCGGCGGGCCTGCTCCGGCGTGGCGCCCAGTTCCATCCCCGCGGCCAGCGCGAGGAGTGCATTGGAGACCTGGTGACGCCCCAGCAACCGGAGTTGATACTCGCCGGAAAACTCGGGAGTTGGCGCGGCGACCTCGAACCCAATTCCGGTTTCACCAACCCAGACGCGGCGGGCGCGCCAGTTGTTGCGCTCGCCAAAGCCCACCGTGACCAACGGCGCCTGCGAACGCCGGGCGATGGCCGGGGTCCATTCGCTGTCGCCGCTGAGGAACAGCTTGCCCGAGGCCGGCAGTAACTCGGCCAGGGCGCCTTCTTCCTGAGCGACCCCTTCCAGGCTGCCGAAAAACTCCAGATGTTCGCGCCCGATGTTCGTAAGAATCCCAAACCGCGGTTGAATCATGCGGACCAGCGGCGCGAGTTCGCCGGGATGGTTCGTGCCGGCTTCGAGCACGGCCGCGCAATGTGACCTTTCCAATTTCAGCAGCGTGAGCGGGACGCCAATGTCGTTGTTGAAACTTGCTTCGCTCCACAGCGCCGGCCCCAGCTGTCGCAGGACCGACGCCATCAATTCCTTCGTCGTGGTCTTCCCGTTCGAGCCGCCGACGGCAATCACGGGCAGATCGAAATCGGCACGGTAACGGGCGGCGAGCCGGCCCAGCGCAGCGCGAGTGCCGTCCACGGCGATGACGCCTGGAGACTGCGGGAGATTCGCGGCGAGCGAAGCTTTCGTCCGCTCGACCACGACTGCCGCGACGCCCTTCCCCGCCACGTCCGCGAGGAACGCGTGCCCATCGAATTGGTTTCCCGCCAGCGCGAAAAACAGGTCGCCCGCCCGCACATGCCGCGAATCGGTGCAGACGCGCAGCGCCTGCGCTTCCGGCGAGCCGGCGAGCAATTCACCGGAGCAGCCGGCGCCAATGTATGAAAGCGAACGAGCATCCATCTAAACGAACTGAGCATTGGATCAAGTGGCGCAGCCCTGAGAAGTGGCTCTGGCCGGAGTCTTGACTTCCGCCAGCCGAACGCGCTGTTCCCCGTAGGGGAACAACGTGAATAGCCGGGGGTGACAACCCCCGGAAGCGGCTCAAAATCGCGCCGACCCCGGAGGGGTCCAACATCCAGCGCGCTCTACTCAAGGTACTTCTCATCAAACTCGATCCCCGCTTCCTTCAACAAACGTCGCAACTCGTCACGGAACGATTCCTTCTTGTGATGTTCTTCCTGTCCTTTGATGTATTCGATCAGCCGATCCTTCTCATGCTGCGACTGCGTGAACGCGCTGTATCCGTCCTGCCAGTGAGTGAAATCCGGGAACACTCTATTCTCTTTGATCCATTCGTTGCTTCCCACCTTGATTGCCTTGACGAAGGCGGCCAGCGCGACGGTCGGGTGCAGGCTGGTCAGGATGTGGATGTGGTCCTCAACTCCGCCGATGCGGTAGAGGTGTGATTGCTTGTTCTTGATGATGCCCCAGACGTAGCGGAAAAGAGCTTCACGTCTTTCCTTCGCCAGCACCGGCCTGCGTTCCTTGGTCGTGAAGACGATGTGGTAGAAAATCTGGGTGTAGGTCGAACCCATGTTTGGCCGAGTGGCGGCGGTTATTCGACCCCTTCGGGGTCGTCAATCATTGCGCTTTCTTTCCGGGGGTTGTCACCCCCGGCTATTCACATTCATCCCCTGCGGGGATGAGACGCCACAGATGATACGAGAGAGAAGACACTTCGACGTGTATCTTCACCCCGCAACCAAGTTCATTACCACAGGCTCAACGACACGCCGAACAGGGCGAGGGACGAGTAAGCCCAGTAAATCGCTCCGGCGAGCGCTGCCCAGGTGATCACAAGTTCCACGAACGAGCGGTACGTGGAAAGCAGATACACCGACCAGAAGGCCGG
>CAZZAQ010000186.1:0-4437 GCA_964652165.1 uncultured Bifidobacterium sp. | reverse complement strand
GGAGGAGCGAGTGGTCATCGCCCTCTCGCGAGTACCAGAAGGCCGGCAGGAGGCAAGCCAGAAACGCCAGCCAGGAGAAGCCGGCGCCGGCAAACCGGGCAAACAATGCCGCGCTCGCAAGCTGAAGGGTGACTGTGCCCGCGAGGAACAATAACCAACGCACGTCCGATCGTGCGAAAGGATCGACATTTTGCTGTGAGGCTATCATAGGCATGGCTTGATGGCTTTGTTTTTCAATGGACGAACTGCAAGCGCTCTCATGGGCGTCGCCTGGGTCAGATCCTGATCCTGAACCCCACCGTTTCCAGCGCCTCCTGCGCGTGGACGCGGTCGTCGAACGGCACCACGGTATCGTCGAATTCCTGGTAGGTCTCGTGACCCTTCCCGGCGATCAGCACGATGTCCCCTGGTTCGGCCTTGCCGATGATTTGCTGAATGGCCCGGCGGCGGTCCAGTTCGATGGCGCAGGCCTCGGCGCGAACGGCGCGAAACCCCTCCTCGATCTGCGCGGCGATCTTTCCGGGGTCTTCCTTGCGCGGGTTGTCGCTGGTGATGAGCGTGAAATCGGCCAGTTCCGCGGCCACGCAGCCCATGCGGGCCCGCTTGCCGGCGTCGCGATTGCCGCCGCAGCCGAAGGCCAGCAGCAAGCGGCCTTTCGTCAACTCGCGCAGGGTGGTCAGCACGTTGCGGAGCGCGTCGTCCGTGTGCGCGTAGTCCACGAGCACGCCAAAGGGCTGGCCGCAGTCCACGCGTTCGAGCCGGCCGGGCACGGCGGCCATCTTGCTGAGCGCCGCCTGGATTTTCACCACGTCCACCTTGAGGGCGAGGCAGGCGCCGACGGCGGCCAGGGCGTTGTAGATGTTGTGCCGGCCGATGAGCGGAAGCCGCAGCGCGAACTTTCGCTCGGGCGCTTCAACGACGAAGCGCGAGCCGTCTGCGCCAATCTCAATTCGAGTGGCGCGCAACCTGGCGGACTGCCGTAACCCGAAGTTGAGTTCCACTTCAACCTTGGTAGTACCGGCCAGGCGCGCGCCAAAAGCGTCGTCGATGTTGATCACCGCCGCGGCCTTCTTGGCGCCCTGTTCGAGCGCCGTGAAGAGTTTCCGCTTGGCGGCGAAATAGTTTTCCATCGTCCCATGATAGTCCAGGTGATCGCGGGTGAGGTTTGTGAAGATGGCGACGTCAAATTCGATGCCCAGGACGCGCTTCTGCTCAAGAGCGTGCGAGCTGACTTCCATGACGCACGCCTCGCAATCCGCCTTCAGCATCTGGGACATCATCTGCTGCACTTCGAGCGACTCGGGCGTGGTGCGCGCCGCCGGGATGACGCGGTCGCCGATCTCGTAGCGCACGGTGCCGATGAGCCCGGTGCTCATCCCGGCGGCTTCGAGGATCGTCCTGATCATGAAGGCGACGGTCGTCTTTCCGTTCGTGCCGGTGACCCCGAGAACCTTCAGCTTGGCGCTCGGGTGCTCGTAGTAGCTGCGCGCGACGCAGGCCATCGCCTCCCGCACGTCGGGCACTCGAATGCGCGTGGCGCGTGAGGGCAGACGGCCCGGCCGTTCGCAGATCACGGCCGCGGCGCCACGATCAAGCGCCGCGCCGATAAACTCGTGACCGTCGGTGTTCTGGCCAGGGATGGCGATGAACACCATGCCGGGGGTCACGCGGCGCGAGTCGTAAGCGAGGCCGACGACTTCGCGATCCAGCGTTCCCTCGACGCTGGCCGAGGGAAGCTGCTGGACGAGTTGCCGGAGTTGCATACTGCGTTCGACGCCGAGCTTTGTGACGCGGCTCGTAAGTTCGACTGGATAAAGGGTCGGCATTTTCAAGCTCGGGATGAGTGAGTAGCGCCGGCATCTCGCCGGCCGGGCCTGGGAGCGCCGGCATCTTGCCGGCGAGTGCCTTGGCCGCGAGCCGAGAAACTCGCCGGCAGGATGCCGGCGCTCCCAGTCGGTCATGGGTGAATCGACGCCGTGTCGAGCGAGGTGTTGCTCGCCGGCTCGGCGACATGGGTCGCGAGCGTGTCATCCCGGTCGGGCCGGATTTTCAGGTAATTGGCCGCCTGCTCGGCGACGGCCTTGAAGTACGGCGCCGCGGTCTGCCCGCCGTAATAGCCCTTCGTAATGTCCGGCTCTTCAAGCTGAATCGAGATGCACAGCTCCGGCTCGTCCGCCGGGAAGAAGCCGACGAAGGAGGAGATGTACCTGCCCGGCTGATAACCGCCGCGGCCGGCGACCTGCGCGGTGCCGGTCTTGCCCGCGACGGTGTAATGCTCCAACTCGGCCTTGGGCGCGGTGCCTTCCCTGGTCGGCACGGTCTTGAGGGCGGTGGTCATCGCGCGGGCGGCGCGCGGGCTGATGACTTCGCGGACGACTTGTGGCTGGTAACGCTGGACGATCTGGCCGTTGGCGTTTTTCATCCCGAAAATGAGCATCGGGCGCATGAGCCGCCCTTCGTTCGCGATCGCCGCCATCGCCATGGTCATCTGCAATTGCGTGACCGAGATGGAGTGGCCCATCGGAATCCGAGAGACGGTGAGGCCATCCCACTTGTTCACCGGTGCGAGGATCCCTCCGACTTCGCCACTCAGCGTGATTCCCGTGCGGCTGTCGAAGCCGAAGCGCTTCACATAATCGTAGAGCTTCTCCTCCCCGAGACGCTGCACGGCGATCTTCGCGGCGCCGATATTCGACGACTTGGTGATGATCTGCTCGACACTCAGCTCCCCGTAGTGCTCGTGGTCACGCAGCGCCTTGCCTTTGAAATACCAGGTGCCGTTCTCGCAGAAGATGACATCGCGGAGCGTCGTGCTTTCTTCGTTCAATGCGGCCGAAACAACAACGATCTTGAAAGTCGATCCCGGCTCGTGAACGTCCGCAATGACCCGATTCCTGCGCGCGGCTTCATCCAGAGCGCCACCGGGATGGTTCGGGTCGAAGTCCGGGAGGCTGGCCAGGGCCAGCACTTCCCCGGTGCGCGGGCGGACGATGACGCCGCAGGCGCTCTTCGGCGAGTACTTGCGCGCTGCCTCGGCAAGTTGCGTTTCGAGAATGTTCTGAATGAAACTGTCGATCGTCAGGACGGCGCTCAGGCCGGGTTTGGATTCCACCTCCTGATTGCGGCGGATGACCACTTCGCGCTGGCGGCGGTCGGTTTCCGTGACCCGCCAGCCGCGGCTGCCCTTGAGCTTCTCCTCCAGCCAGTGCTCGATGCCGTAGATGCCGATCATTTCCGTGGTCGCGACGCGGGTCGTGCTGTTGGTGAAAACCCGCTCGACTTCCTGGACATAGCCGAGGACGTGCGCGGCCAGATCGGCACAGGGATAGACGCGCCGGTAATCGTCCTCGGAGTAGATGCCCCGGCGGGCCATGGCCTGGAGGGCGTTGCGCTGGCTGCGCTTGAGGCCAGGCAAATCGAGCTCGCGGACGACTCCGGCCATCGCATTGGTAATCTGGGTCCATTGCTCGGTCGTGACCTTGCGCTTGAAGTCCACGAACTTGTTGGTGTAGGCGACGCCCAGTTCGTTGGTGCGCACCAGCCGCAGGGCATGGGCGAGTTGCTCCTCGCTCATCGCCAGCCACGGCGAGAGGGCGCGGGCGACTTCGGCCTGGTAGGGGTGAATGAGGCTCGGATCGGCCAGCACGCGCCGGACCGGTTCACTGGTCGCCAGTTTGTGGCCATTGATGTCGAGAATGTCGCCCCGGCGGGGTTGCTTCAAGAAGACCCGATGGGTGTTGCCCTCGACAACGTCCCTGAATGTGCCGTGCATCAGCACCTGGAGCCCATAGAGCCAGGCGCCCAGCGCGACCAGTGCCAGGCCAGCCCCGGCCGTGAACGTCAATAAACGCCGCCGATGGACGGGGCGGACCGAGTCGATAAGTTCACCGGACGCCCGTGCCCTCGGTTCCTCATCAGAGGGCAGCACGAGCGCCGGTGAGAAGGCTCCGCTTTTTTTCATGGGTTGGCAGTGGAGCCGCGGCGGCCCTGAGCGTAGTAAAGGCCGGCCGCATTGGTGGCGGTCTGAAAGGGGGACGGTTCGGTGATCCAGATGATCTGGCTGGGCTGTGGTGGGACTAGACCCAGGCGCAAGTCGCGAACGCGCTCCGCCAGGCGCTGGGGAAGCTGCATCGCGGCGAGGCGATCGGCCAGCAGTTGGTTCTCTTTCTTGAGCCGCTCCAGTTTCTGCTGGCGTTGGCCAATCTGCTGGCCAAGTTCGAAAATTTTGTTCTTCTGGAGAACATACCCCACGCAAAAGCCCCCGATGAGCGAGCAGAACAGGACCGCCTTGAGCGCGGGGACGAAGCGGACGGCGCCGGATTGGTTGCGACGGTTTCGGGCCATGAGGGAGTGGAGGATTGGGGGATTGGAGTATTGGAGTGTTGGAGTGTTGGAGTGTTGGAGTGTTGGAGTAGTGGAGTGTTGGAGTGTTGGAGT
>CAZZAQ010000185.1:6240-7880 GCA_964652165.1 uncultured Bifidobacterium sp. | reverse complement strand
CCGACGGTAAGGCCTAGAAACTTGTAGACCGCGCCCATCCATTCGCCGTCGCGGGCGGCCAGGTAGTCGTTCACGGTCACGACGTGAACGCCGCGCCCCGAAAGCGCGTTGAGATAGACGGGCATGGTGGCGACGAGCGTCTTGCCTTCGCCGGTGGCCATTTCGGCGATCCGGCCCCGGTGCAGCGCCCACCCGCCGATGAGCTGCACGTCGAAAGGGATCATTTCCCACGTCAGCGGGTGGCCCCGCACCGTGATTTCGTTGCCCCAGAGCCGCCGGCAGGCATTCTTCACCACCGCGAAGGCTTCCGGCAGGATTTCCTCCAACGCCCCGCGCAGCTCGTCCTTGTCCTGGATGGCCGCGCAACGGGCCTTCCACTCTGCGGTCTTCTGGCGGAGAAACTCGTCTGGCTTCGACTGAAGGGAGGCTTCGATCTCGTTGATCTGCGCAACCAGGGGCCGAAGCTTTCGGACCTCGCGGTCGTTCTTCGAGCCGATGATCTTTTTGATGATGAATCCAATCATGCGGACTGTCTCAAAACAGGCTCGGAACGCTACGGGAAGCGTTGGGGGGCGTCAAAAGGAATTGGGGCGCAGGCGTAATCCCTCAGTCAGGTGGGGCGAGCGTACTCGCGAGCCGCTTGATTACTCAGCGTTTCTTGGCTTCGGCTCGCGGGGACGCTCGCCCCACCGGCCTTCTCTGAGGGATTACGTGCAGGCGGGCGCGTGTTGGCAAGTGCTCGGGCGGTCACGCCGGCTGGGGCTTCGCGCGGTCGCTCGGGGCGGCGTCCGGCGGCGGTGGCCGCAATGGGGGCGGTCCGGCAGACACGGCGCCGGACCGGGCCTCGGGCCGGTCAACAAAGGCGACACAGAGCATCACGACCAAGTAGAGTCCCGCCAGACCCAGACACCACGTGACGACGCGCGGGGCGCCAGCGAGTTCAAGTGTCCACCAGATGCCTGCCGTCAGCCAGAAGGCGATCATCAACAGTGGTATTCCCACAGCGACGACTCGCGGCCTTTTCCCGGGCTTCGCGTACGCCACGGGCGCGCTGGCCCAGAATCTCGCCGGGGTGAGGCCGGCGCCGATCAGGATGAGCTGACTGGAAACGAATAGCAACAGGGCGGTGAACGCCTGGTCCATGAAGCCGTAGCTGTGCAGCCCGATGCCGAGCAGGTTCACGCCGAACCAGGACCAGCTCGTCACGATATTGCCGACGATGGCGCAGTTAATCAGGCCGCGTTCGCGGATGATCCCGCCCCAGCGCAGGTGCAGGATGAGCGCGTTCCAGAGCACGATGATCAGCGCGCCGTTTTCCTTCGGGTCCCAGCCCCAGAACCGCCCCCACGACTGGTCGGCCCAGATGCCCCCGAGCACCGTCCCGACGAAGCTGAAGAGCGTCGCGAAGCAGACGATGGCATAGACCATTCGCGCCAGCCCCTTGGCGGTCGTCTCGGCGAGCGTCTTCGTAAAAAGTCCGCGAAGAACGTACACGAGCGCCAGGAACCCCGCGACGAACGTGCTCGCATAGCCCAGCGTGATGATGACGACGTGGGTGGCCAGCCAGTAATTGGTGTCGAGCACAGCCTGCATCATGATCATCGTGTCGCCGCCGCCCGAGAGATTGTGCGCAACAATGA
>CAZZAQ010000185.1:0-6230 GCA_964652165.1 uncultured Bifidobacterium sp. | reverse complement strand
TATGCCAATCGCTGAACGGGATAAGGAATACGTGAAATGACGCGCTACCTTTTCATCCTGCTGTTGTTCGCCGCCACGGCCAGCGGGCAGGAAGCCGAGAAGCCCACCGACGCGACCACCAGGCCGATGCCATCCTTGTAGAATCTCTCCAACACCATCCCCAGCACGACCGCGCCCCAGCCAATGAAGATGGCCGATGAGTAGAGGTTGGTGACCGGTGGGCGGCCTTCCAGCCACATGCGGAACAACAGTCCTGCCGTGTGGACCAAGAACCCGAGTCCAACGAGCCGCGCGGCGGTGACGCGCCACACGTTGTTGAGGTTTGTCCAGTAAAGAAGCACCAGCAGGAACGCCATGATGTAAACGTACATGCTTCTTTTGAACGCCAGCAGTTGATTGAAGAACGACTCCTGTCGGCCCTTCGAAAGTTCGACGGTCAGTCCTTGCTTCTCCAACAGCGCCCGATAGCTGCCGAGGATCCCGTTAAACTTTCCGACATCGCCCGCGCGATACACGGAGGTCAGCCCCGCCAGCAACCGCGCCGACTCCGGCACGCCCTCGCTCAGCGCTCCAAGCATTGCTGCGCCCATTCGCCGCCACTCCTGCTCGTGGCCGTCTTGCTTCACGGGCGGCACCGCCAGCGGCGCGTCCATCCGCGCCATCGCGTTGTACCGATCCGCATTGCGGAAGATCGGTTCAATTAAATCCTTGGTGAATGGCACTCCTCCCGCGGTCAGTTTTGACCCGGCGAGCAGTTCGCCAACTGAGTCCTGTGTTATTGCAAGCAGGCGACTGTGATCTCCTTCAGGATCCAGACGTTCGAGTTCCCGCAGCTTGAGGTAGCTCTTCACGGCGCGATCCAGAGCGAGCCGTGCATTGGGCTCCGCAGGCAATGTTGCAAGGAAAGTGGCAAGCTCCTTCGCAAAGTCGGCCGAGTCCTCCGGCTGAAGCGTGTTCTTGAGCCGGAAGTAGAGTTCGAAGGCGTTGTAGAACTTGAGCAAGGCGCGGTCATAGGGGTTGCGCTGCGAGCCTTCGAGTTTGCTGGCTCGCTTGAGTTCGCCCTGCAGGGCGTCGAGGCGGTCCTTTACGTCGTTGAAGCGGTAGTAGTGGAGGCCGCTCCTTTCCAGGCCCGCATCCAGCTTGAGCAGGCTGCGCAGGTCGGGATGATTGATGGCAAAGATGTAGCGGTCATCCGCCTGGCGCGGGTTGCAGAAGACTTCGAGCAGCCAGTCGGCGGGCTTGAGCTTTTTGGGGTGCTTGGAGAATTGATACCAGCGCCGTTCGCTGAGTTCGTCGCCCTTGTCGCGCAGCTTCTCAAAGGTCCCCCAGGCGCCATCGGCGCCGTTGCCTTCGAGCGGCACTGCCATCGTTTCTCGAATCTGGATCAACGAATTGCGCGCCAGGGAATCCATGGGCTGCAGACGGCCGTCGTAGAGCAGCGGCAGCTTGGCGAACTGCGACACGGCAAAGCTCTTGTCCTTCCGGGGAACTAAAATCGCGGCGAGGATCTCGCCTGCGAACAGGACGAGGATGAACCACGCAACCCACGCGCGCCAGCCGCCGCGGGATGGAGTGGAGGAGATGGTTGGCTTCGAATCGTTCATACAGCTGAATCTGTGGGTGAAACGCGTTGCGGGATGCCGTTGTCCCAAAGGGACATCCTGAAAATAGCCCGGCGTTTCAACGCCGGGAACAACGTCGAACGCCCGCAAGTCCCGAAGGGACGGCTGAATGGACCGCAAGTCAGACGCCCGATCTTCATCCGTCCCTTCGGGACGGACGGCGCAGGGCCAGCGACCCAGCGTTGAAACGCTGGGCTATTCTCACTGGTCCCTTCGGGACAGGCGGCGTGGTGGGGCGAGCGTCCTCGCGAGCCAATCCGCTTCACCAGGCTGGACTGGGTTAGACTCACCGAGCACGTAAATCGTAAATCGTAAATCGTAAATCTTTTCCGGTCCGCACTCATGCTTTTGCCCTCTTTGAGACGAAGCCGACGAGGTGAATCATGAACTGAATAATCAGCCCCGCTGCCACGATGATGCAGCCGGCGTAGGGAGTGATCCAGCCCGGATTCCGGACCACTTGCAGCGTGGATGAAGGCGTATCCTCCGGCCGCGACATTTGATGCTGAAAAAACGTCAGGCCAGCATAACGCAGCGGATTGTTCATGTAAATCTCCACCTCGCGATCCTCGCCCCTGGCTGGGTTGTTGATGCGCACGCGGCTGCGGTAGTCCTTGGGAGTTGTCGTACCCGGGTACACCGCGTGCGTCGCCTTGAGCAGCGTCATCGAGTACGGCTTGTAGGACCGTGCCGGGCGCAGCGTGAAGGTAAATGTCTTGCCGCCCGCCTCGATGGACTGGGGCTCGGTCAGTCGGTTGACGATGGTGGAGGCCATTTGCGGGGTCGTACTCTTGGCGTAAATGCTGCGCAGGACGAAAACCATCGTTTCGTCGCCCGCCCAGCCGGAAACGACCCACGCGCCCGGCGCCACGCCTGCGCCGACCAGTTCGATGACGGCAGTGGGGACGTTCTTGGAATCCATCGTGTGCGTCAACGGCGTGTCGCGAAAGTCGAAGTGGCGGGCGATGCCGTTGGTGGTCAAAGGAGGCGCCTGTTGCTGCATCGGCGCGCGGAAGTCCGGGTCGGAGTTGGGCCAGTAACTCTTCACACGGACGGCGAAAGGCAGCTTCTCATGCTTGATCTCACCGCCGCGCGCCAGCAATTGCTCCGGGATGGCGACAACCTGTTCATTGGTCGCGTCCAGGTCGGTGAGGAAGGCCAGCTCGTAATGCATCGCGCTTTCCGACCACGATTTGGTTTCGCCTTCGGCGAAGCGCAGTTGCGTCTCGCGCGACAGCAGGTCCGTGGCGAGCTGCCCCACGAGCAGCAGGACGATGCCCGCGTGCGTGAGGTGGATGCCGGACCTTTTCCACGTCCACTGGAAGCGCTGGATGTGCGCCGCGGTGAGATTGATGAGCAGCAGCGTGCCGATGAGATAGCCGCCGGGCAGCGGGAGGGCAATCTTGTGGCCGAAAAAAGTGATCCCCCACACGAACCAATGTTTGAAGTAGCGGGCCTGCGCCTGGTAAAGCCCCTCGTCCGCCTGCGCCACGGTGCCGACGAAGACCAGCACGATTCCGAACGCCAGCAGCGTGACCGTGAGCCGGAGCGAGGTGATGATTTTGATGAGGCGGGCGATCATGTCTAACGTTTCACGGTGTCGATTTCACAAAGGCCACGAACGCATCGCGCTCCGGCGAGACGGCGTCGAGATCGCCGCGCATTTTGTAGAACCAGTAGCGGCCGTCCCGCGGGACGATGGCCGCCACCAGCCGGCGGTTGTTGTTCGTGAGGTCGATGAGCTTGGTCTGCGGGTCGGCAGGGTCGAGCGGCGAGACCACCTGCGGCAGCCCGGCGTCGTCCACTTCGGGCAGGCCGATCTCGCGCCGCCAGCGATTGACGTTGGCCAGGGTGCCCCCGGTGTCGCTGCCAAACACGCTGACGAACACCTCCGCCTTCGCGCCGCCGCGCTCGGGCAGAGCGAACCGGGCAACCTGCATATCGCCGGCCGGCATCGCCTTCCACTGCGCCGGCACGCGCCAATTGAACTTCGTGGATTGGCCCTGCGAAGCGTGAGCGGATTCGGAGGCCGGAATCGCTTTGATTCGAATCGATTTCAGGAACTCGAGGAACACCGGTTTCTGCGCCTCGACGAGTGCGGCGTCTCCCGAGAGCTTGAAAAACCAACTGGCGTCGGGGCGGTGCGCCATCGCCGTGAAGGTGCGCTGCGGCTGGGAATGCCCCTGGCTGGTAATCTCGAAGAGGCTGCCCTGCTCGCCACCGATCTCGACGGTTTGAAATTGTTTTTGCGCTTCCTCCTCGCTCAACGGCTCCTGGCCAATCTGCTCGCGCCACATGTTGACGATCATCGACTCGCGTCCCGCCATGAGCGGCAGCGGCGTGATGGAGACCTGCGCTTCCTGCCCGGAGTTCCCGCCCACGTCGAAGCTGGCGACACTCATCTGGCCCGGCCCCAATTCGCGCCAGCCGGCCGGCAGCGTCCACTCCGGTTGCGGCAGCGACATCGTCTTCGGGCGGGCGCGCATGGCCGTGGAGGGAGCGGGCGGGTCTTTTGGGGCGGTATAGACGCGGATCTCCTCGCGCCCGCAGCCCCCGATCAGGAGGAGTGCGGGTAACAGCGCCGGCAGCCGCCATCCGGGCGGCTGGCGTCGTGGCAGACAAGCCAATTTCATCAACATTTCTGTACTCCCCCGCGGCGCAGCCGGCAAGAGGATTGGGTGACTTTCGACTGGCCGGGGGCGGACTTTGTTCAGGCGGAACGGGCGCCGCTAGGCGAATACTTTACGGGAATTCACGAAGCCGTTTCGCAAGCGGGCCGCAGGTATCATCCCGGAGGGATGATTGAAAATAGCCCGGCGTTTCAACGCCGGGAATCCAGAGTCAATTGAATCAGTCCCGAAGGGACGGCTGAATCTCTGGCACAAGAATGGGAAAACGGCCAGGCGCGAAATATTCGCCAGATTCCACCGTCCCTTCGGGACTTGTGGACTTGGGAACGCGAACCCGGCAGTGAACTGCCGGGCTATTCTCAATTCTCCCTCCGGGAGAAAACTACCGCAATTGTGTCCAGGACGGGGAGAAGTGCAGAAGTCCGAGGGCAGCGTCAATATGCGCCCGAGGCTGCGGCAAAGTGCTGGATTTCCTTCCAGCCAAGGCGTTAGGTTCCCACCTGTGAGCCGCATGTATGATTGAGTGGATTGAATTCCAGAACTACAAGGCGCTCCGCAGGGCGAAGCTTCCCCTGAGCCGCTTTACGCTCATTGTTGGCGCGAACGGGAGCGGGAAGAGTACTGCGCTAAATGCCGTTTTCTCCATGCGTGATGTGCGCGAACGCAATTTCGAGCAAATCAAAACCGCAGGCACGCGGGACAGCGAAGCTGTCACGTTGCAGGCTCAGTGGCGGGAGAACAACAATGGCTACATCATCAAGGCTGGCTGGACTCGCAGCACGATTTCTGACGGACCATCGTATGTGCGCGACGCCACGAACAAGCTCGAGCTGGATGCCAGACCTAAACTGGCTCTTCACCACGCTCGAATCTTCTCCTTGGACGCAGAGGCAATTGCCCGTCCCGTCCTGCTTCAACCAACTGTCGAATTGGATCGCACCGGTTCCAACCTTGCGGGCGTCTTGGACCGACTCCGGGACCAAAACCCAGAACGATTTGAAGGTGTCAACCAAGAGTTAATGCGATGGATTCCCGAGTTCGACAGAATCTTGTTTGACACTCCAGCGCAGGCGCACCGCTCCATCGCCCTCCGCACGCGCGAAGGCAAGCACTCCATCAAAGCGGCCGACCTTTCCCACGGCACCTTGATCGCCCTTGCCCTGCTCACGATCGCTTACCTGCCCGAACCGCCTTCCATCGTCTGCCTCGAAGAGCCGGACCACGGATTGCACCCGCGCCTGCTACGCGACGTAAAGGATGCGCTCTACCGGCTCGCCTTTCCCGAAGGCTCCGGCGAAAAGCGCGAGCCGGTGCAGGTCATCGCCACCACGCACAATCCGTACTTTCTCGATCTGTTCAAGGAACACCCCGAGCAAATCGTCATCGCGGAGAAGGTCGGCCTGGAGGCAAAGTTCTCGCGACTCTCCGACCGCGAAGATCTGGAAGAGATACTGGCCGACGCGCCGTTGAGCGAAGTGTGGTACAGCGGCGTTCTGGGTGGCGTGCCGGCGGGCACATGAAAGTCGCCTACTTCGCCGAATCGCCGGCGGACCAGGCCGCGCTGACCATCCTCACCGAAGCGATCCTCGGACGGAAAACCGAGTCCGTGTTCCATGCGGGGTTGAGGCGTCGCGGCTGGCCAACGGTCCGCACCGTGTTGCCGGCGGTCCTGAAGGAACTGCATTACCACACCGACGCCGAAGGCTTCGTGCTTGCTGTCGATTCCGACAACACTCCGCCGCACCTGCCAGCGCATGAATCGCCGGGCCCGTCCGACCCGCAGTGCCGGCTCTGTCAGTTGCGCCGCGTCGCGAGGGAGGCGCTGCGAGACGTCCGTCCGCGAACCGAGCGACCGGCGCTCAAGATTGCGCTGGGTCTGGCCGTGCCTACCATCGAGGCGTGGCTTTTGTGCGGTGTCGATCCTCACGTCACCGAAGCGGCGTGGGCCAACGGCTTGAAAGAGCGCCCCGGCCTGATG
>CAZZAQ010000184.1:5063-7887 GCA_964652165.1 uncultured Bifidobacterium sp. | reverse complement strand
CCAGGAAGCCCATGCCGGTGATATTGTCGGCATCACCGGATTCGAGGACGTGTTCATTGGGGAAACCCTCGCCGACAAACCGGAACGCGGCGCGCTGCCTTATATCCCCATCGATCCGCCGACGATCCAGATGGAATTCGCCGTGAACGACGGTCCCCTGGGCGGCCTGGACGGCAAGCTCGTCACCGCGCGCCACATCTGGGAACGGCTCACGCGGGAAATCCGCACCAATGTCGCGCTGCGAATTGCGCAGACTTCTGACCCCAAGATTTTCGCGGTTTCCGGCCGCGGCGAAATGCAGATCGCCATCCTCGTCGAACAAATGCGCCGCGAAGGATACGAAGTCCTCGTCAGCCGCCCCGAAGTCCTCTGGAAAAAAGACGCCGCCGGCCAGCTCCTCGAACCTATCGAGAAGCTCTTCGTCGAAATCCCCAATGAAAACCTCGGCGTGGTCATGGAGAATCTCTCCTTCCGCAAGGCGCAAATCACCAGCATGAACCACGTCGGCAACCTCGTTTCCGTCGAAGCCCTGGTCCCCATGCGCGGTCTCATCGGATTCGAGACCGACCTCGTGAACATGACCCGCGGGCTCGGCGTCATGAGCCATCTTTTCCACGAGTACGGCGAGGACCGCGGCGAAATTGCCGCGCGCAAGAACGGCTCGCTCGTCTCGATGGATTCCGGCGAAGCCACCTCCTACGCCCTGAACATGATCCAGGAACGAGGGCGCCTGATGGTCGTGCCGGGCGACGCGGTGTACGCCGGCATGATCGTCGGCGAGAACGCCCGCGAGAACGACATCCCCGTGAATCCGGTGAAGGAGAAGAAACTCACCAACATGCGCAGCCAGGGCGATGGCAAAGGCATCCAGCTCAACGCCCCCCTCAAGCTCAGCCTCGAGCGCGCCCTGGAGTACATCGACGTGGACGAATACGTCGAAGCCACCCCAAAGAACCTGCGCCTGCGCAAAAAGATCCTCGACGAAACCCAGCGCAAGCGCGCGGAGAAAGCGCGCGTGTTGAAATTCGTTGCTGAGTAGGGTCAGATTATCACATTTCACATTTTCCTTGCGACGCACGCGGGTCGCCGGCAGGCTTCGGGCATGGCCAGAGTGTTGCGCATGGAACGGGCCGGCGCCTGGTATCATCTGACAGTCCGCGGGAACGAGCGTCGGCTCATCTTCCGCGATGATCGCGACCGGCGGCATTTCCTGGAATTATTCCCGCCCTGGCTGGAGCGCTTTGACTGCAGGCTCCACGCTTATGTGCTCATGGACAATCATTACCACCTGCTGCTCCAGACGCGGGAGGCCAACTTGAGCCGGGCCATGCAGTGGCTCAACGTGAGCTACAGCGTGTGGTTCAACCGGCGGCATCAGCGGGTGGGCCACTTGTTTCAGGGGCGCTTCAAGTCGGTGATCGTGGAGCCCGAAACCTGGGCGTTGGGTTTGAGCCGGTATGTTCACTTGAATTCGGTCCGCATCGGGCGGCTGGGGTTGAACAAAGCTGAACAGCGACTGCGCCGGATGGGCGCGGGGAGTCCGCCTTCCCCGGAATTGGTCGCGCAGCGGTTGGCAGCGCTGCGTCAGTTTCCCTGGAGTTCCTACCGGTCTTATGCCGGGTATATGAAGGCCCCGGAGTGGTTATCCATCCAAACTGTGCTGAGTTTTGGAGGTGGTCCGGTCGCGGAGCGGAAACGCCGCTACCGGGGCTATGCCGAGTCGGCCATCCGCGAAGGGTTTGCGGAGCGGCCGTGGCAAGAATTGGTGGGGCGGCTGGCGTTGGGGAGCCGTGAGTTTGTGGAAAGACTGGTCAGTCGGTCAGAGGCGCCGCCGGCCGAACAGCAGTGGGCGCAAGCGGTGCGGTCACGGCCCACATGGGCGCAAGTGGTGGCGGTCGTGGAGCGGATGAAAAGACAGAACTGGGAGGAGTTTCGCAACCGGCACTGCGACTGGGGACGCGAACTGGCTCTGTTCCTGGGGCGGGAGAAAGCGGGCTTGAAGCTGGCGGAATTGGCCGTGGCTGCGGGCAGTGCGACGGTGTCGGCGGTGAGCATGGCGCTCAAACGCTTTGGCGCGCGCTTAGCCACTGACGCCTCCCTGCGTCAACTGGTAGCCCAGGCCCGACAGCAATTGTGTAATGTGATAACCTGACCCCAGACCCCATTCATGGGGCGATGCGCGCGCGGAGGAAGCGGCCGGTGGGCGACGCCGGGAAGCTGTGGCTGAACTCGAAGTTGCCCGCGGCGGCGGCGGTTCCCGTGGAGACGTCCGTCCATGCAGACAGATTCGTCGAAGTCTCGACGGTCACGCTTCGGAAGGGAGCGGCCATGACGGTGACGAAGACTTTGCCCTGGGCATCCAGACGAGGCTGGCGCAGCGAAGGTGGGGGATGGACCTGGATTTGGAACGGCACTTCCCTGGAGCAGCCGCCATCGGTGGCGCGGAGGCTGTAGGTGCCCGTCTGGTTGACCTCCACGAAGGTAAGGTCGAGCATTGCATTGGTGGCGCCGAGGAGGTCGAGGCCGTTCTGTCGCCATTGGAGGCGAACGCTGGCGGATTGCAAAGCGGGTCCGGTGGCGTTGATCTGCACGTCATCGCCCGACAGGAGGTGATTGACCCCGAAACGATCAAGGACAGTCGTGGCGCCATTTCGGGTGATGGTCAGGAAGAGGGCTTGCAAGGGAGCTTCGAGCTGCACCAGGGAGAAGCTGCGCAAGTTCGTGGTCAGAGCGGTGCCAGAAACGGGAATCGGGCCGGCGGTGAAGATCGCGGAACTGCCGCTTGGCACGCCCGCGCATTGAGCCTGGTTCCAGGACGTGACAG
>CAZZAQ010000184.1:0-5053 GCA_964652165.1 uncultured Bifidobacterium sp. | reverse complement strand
TGGTCCAGGCACGGGCCTGGGACTTGAGCATGGCGCCGGGAGCAACCAGAGGAGACGAAACGTTCACGGGGAAAATAAAGCCAGCCGAAGCGCCGGTGCGGAAGGTTGTGCTCGCCACGGGGGCCAAGGCCGAGTCGGGGGCGTCGGAAGGGGCGGCCCACAGTTCAATCGTGAACCCTGGACCGGAGAGCGGCGTGCCGGAGTAGATCTGGCCGCCGGTCGGAATGCCGGTCATGGAGTTGCCGGTTTTCGCGCACAGGCAGGTGTCCGTGTTGTAAATCGGGGCGCGATGGATGGTGCCCGACATGTTCTCGAACTGGAGGACGCCTTGGGCGCGGATGTGCCCGCAGGCAATGGCGCCCAGCAGGAGTCCGACAAGGACGGGGCCGAGGAATTTCGCTCGGGGGCAGATCGGATGCGTCGTGCTCATAATCTCTGGATTCCGGTTCTTTGAGTGTCACGCGGCACAACGGGAAAGTCAATGGAGCGGGATGGATGAAAGGGTTGAATTGTTAACTGCGTTGAATCGCTAAAAAGGTTTGAAGCGGGTCGATCCCGAGCAGGTCATCCGAACGGCGCGATTCAACGATTCAACGATTCCACGATTCAACGCTGCCACCCATTGCCGGCGCTCGAGCGCCTCACTCCCTCGTCACAAACTCATCGAGATTCATGACGACGCGCGCGGCGGCGATGAGCGAGTCGTCCGGCGAGGCCAGGCGCGAGTGGGCGGCGTGAAGTTGCTGGAGGCGGGCCAGTTCCTCCCGGCTTGGCGCCCGCCCGAGGCAGTGCTCGAAGGCAAAGCGCAGCCTGGATGCGGTGTCGCCTTTGAGCGATCTCATCCGGCGGCCAAGGGCTTGGGCGCACTCGAAAAAGACCGGGTCGTTGAGCAGCGTGAGCGCCTGCAAGGGGGTGTTGGAGCGCTCGCGGCGCGTGCAGGCCGCGGTCGAGTCGGGCGCGTCGAAGGTCGTAAGCATCGGATAAGGCACCGTGCGCTGGAAGAACACATAGAGACCGCGCCGATAGCGGTCGGGTCCGTCGCTGTTCTGCCATTTGATGCTTCCGGCGTAGCCGATGGCGGCGATGTCCGCCGGCAGGGGCGGGCGAACGCTCGGCCCGCCGAGCTCGCGCGTGAGCAATCCGCTGGCGGCCAGCCAGGTGTCGCGGACGTTTTCCGCGTCAAGCCGGAAGCGCCCCTGTCGGGCCAGGAGAACATTGAGCGGGTCGCGACTGGCCAATTCGGGGCGGTGGATCGACGCCTGGCGGTACGTGGCGGAGTGGACGATGAGTCTGATGAGCGACTTTTGCGACCAGGGGCGCGGTTCGGTTCCACGTGTTGCATCGTTACATGAGGAGTCCACAGTGCCGGCGGCAGTCTTTGTAACTTTGTAACTTCGTGACTTTGTAACTCCAGGATCGACGAACTCATTGGCGAGCCAGCCGAGAAGTTCTGGATGGGACGGCGGATCGCCGCGCGTTCCGAAGTCGTCGAGCGTGGGCGCAAGGCCGCGCCCGAAAAGATGGCGCCAGAAACGATTGACGGTGACGCGGGCAGTAAGGGGATTCGCGGAGTCCACAAGCCATCGAGCGAGGTCCAGCCGGTCAGGCCGCGCGCCGCGGGTGGCAAAGGGATGGAGCACACCGGGCGTGCCGGGCTGCACGGCCTCGCCGCGCCGGAGGAAATCGCCGCGCACGTGGATGCGCGTGTCGCGCGGGTTTTCCTCCTCGACGAGAATCGCGGCAGCGGGCGGTTTGACCTTTGAGTCCTTTTTGTCCTTTACCGAGTCGCCAGTTGGCGTGTTGGGACCGGCCTGCTCCAGCGGCAAATCCTTCTCCGAGGCGTTATTGAAAAAAGCGTAGAGCTGGTAATATTCGCGCTGGGAGAGGGGATCGTACTTGTGATCGTGGCACTCGGCGCATCCGGCAGTCAGGCCCAGCCAGACCGCGGCGGTCGTGTTCACGCGGTCAACGACGGCTTTGGTGCGGAATTCCTCCGGGTCCACTCCGCCTTCCTTGTTGGTGAGTGTCTGGCGGTGGAATCCGGTCGCGGTCTTTTGTTCGTAAGTCGAGCCGGGCAGGAGGTCGCCGGCCAGCTGTTCCAGGGTGAACTGATCGAAGGACAGGTCCCGGTTGAATGCGGCGATGACCCAGTCACGGTAGAGATAAGCGTAGGGGCGGATGCCATCCTTTTCGTAGCCGTCGCTGTCGGCGTAGCGGGCGAGATCAAGCCAATGGCGCGCCCAATGTTCACCGAAGTGTGGCGAGTCGAGGAGGCGATCGACGAGCCGGGTATACGCGTCGGGATCGCGGTCCTGCACGAACGCGCGCACTTCCTCGGCGGTCGGTGGCAGCCCGATAAGATCGAAGGAGAGTCGACGAATGAGCGTCGCGCGGTTGGCCTCGGGAGAAGGTGCGATTCTTTCCTTCTCGAGCCAGGCCAGGACGAAGGCGTCGATGGGATTGCGGATCCAGCGGGTGTTTTTCACCACCGGCGGCGCGACGCGCTGCGGAGGGACGAACGCCCAGTGTTGCGTGCGGACAGTGGCGGGCGCGCTGCCGGCGAGGAGCGGGCTGGGGCACGAGAGCAGCGCGGCAAGGAAGACCAGCAGGGCCACGCGGAGCGTGCCCCGTAACCGCCGACGCAAAGCGGCGGACTCCCCACCCATCGAACCAGTCCGCCTCCTCACGTCGGCGGCTACAGCAGCGGGCGGGAGTCTTCTGACGGGCACGATGGACAGGCGCATGACTTTCAATGCAGACGACACGAGCGGGCCAGGAATTTAGTCGAAGCCATTGTGCGGGAAGATTTTTTCGTGACAAGGCGGGCGGTGCGCCTATATTCGCGGCCCACTGACGACCCTATCGTCTAGCGGTTAGGACACCGCCCTTTCACGGCGGCAGCCGGGGTTCGAGTCCCCGTAGGGTCGCCACAATTTTCACCCAGCAAAATCAGTGGTTTCTCACACGTCGTCTGTTCCAGTGAAACTGAAAGCATTGACGCGACTGCCACTTGCGACATCTCTGACAGCATGCCGACCTCTTCAGATGCCCAGCCGGTTGGCCAGGGCGTCAAGCACTCGATCCATTTCCTCCGATGTCAGCGCACCAAGCTTGCGTTCCAGCTTCGCTGTGGAGACGGTCTGAACCTGCTGGAGATGGAACGCGCCGGGCCGCAGGAACGCTTTAGGTACGTTCATTTCCCAGCGGTTGCCACGCAAGGCGGCCGTGTGGAGCACAACCGTCACGAGGTCGAGTTCGTCTGCCGCAGGGTTGCCGGTCAACAGCAGGGCGGGACGCACCTTGGCCGTCATCCCGAAATCCGTCATCCAAACTTCACCCCTGTTGACGGCGGGCATCTTCCTCCTCCATGCGGTCGAGCGTTAGGGCCCCTTCCAGCGCCGCCTGATTGCAAAGCTCGATGTCTTCGTTTTGTGCAGCAAGTTCCGAGAGCTTTTGGCGCACCGCCCGCCGTTCCGCCTCGGTCAGCTTAGGCAGTTCGTTGATGATTTCTGTCGCACTCATGGCGGAAATCTAGCCATTAATGACGGGGTTGTCAGGCGCGAAGATCACTTTCCAAGCTCGGCTCTGCGCAGCGGCAGGCTGCTGACGCGCAGACAGGGCGAGGCAGCGGATTGTGTCGGACGGCGTTCTCCGCCGGCTGACTCAATTCTTCCAATCGAAGGCCCTTTTCTTCAGCGCGTAAAGGTAGCCCACGAACAGCACGCCCAGGAAGGAAACCATCGAGGCGAGAATGAGGTGGCGCGTGGCCGGGTCGCCCAGCATCTCCTTGAAGACCACCGCCCACGGGTAGAGGAAGACGACCTCGATGTCGAACAGGATGAAGAGCATGGCCACGAGATAGAACTTCACGGACATGCGGGTGCTGCCTTCGCCCACGGGCAACATGCCGCACTCGTAGGCGATGTCCTTTGACGGATTGCGTTTGCGGCGCCAGCCCAGCCAGACGGAGAGTGCCAGCGTGCCGAACGCGAACGCCAGCGCCACCAGGCCGAGCATCAACACGGGGATGTACTGCCGCAACTGTTCGTCCATCGCGTCACGGACGCTATGGATCGCGGCGGCGCGGAGCAAGCTCATTCCAGCCAGGGCGTCGCGGACGGACCCAAATCCACGGGCAATTCCGAAGAGCAGGACTCAACCACGAATGAACACGAATCGAGACGAATGAAACAGACACGGATTGCACGAATTACCACGGATTGATTCCGTGAGAATCCGTGCAATCCGAGTCATTAATTTGGCCGGCTTTATTCGTGTTCCTTCGTGTCGATTCGTGGTTAAAGAGAATTACGTGCAAATAAGTGGCGCGCCCCGACCCTTGACCCTCGGGCGGGCGCTCCCTACGATGCCGCCGCTGTCGCAATGAAAAGACGCGTCTCCATCCTCTTGTGGATTTTCGCTGCCGCTTTCGCCGCGCACGCCGAACTCATCCGCCGCACCGGCATCGCCGCCATTGCCAACGAGTCGATCGTCACCATCCAGGAAGTGGAGATTCTCTCAGCGCCAGCCGTTCGGGGACTCGAAGGAATTTATCGGATCAATCCCGAGCAGTACCGCATCGAATTGTTCAAGGCCCAAAACGACGCCCTCGAACATCTCATCGAACGCCGGCTCATCCTCGATGACTTCAAGAACTCCGGCCTGGTTTTTCCCGAGAGCATTATCGCCGACCAAATCAATGACATCATCCGCACCCGCTACGGCAACCGCGCCGCGCTCATCCGGGAACTTCAGCACGAAGGGATGACCTCCGAGTCCTTTCGCCAGGGGAAGCGCGAGGACCTCATCCTGCGCGCGATGGAAGGCCGCAACGTGAAGGATCAACTGCTCATCTCCCCGGCGAAAATCGAAGCCTACTACCAGACCAATCTCGCGAAGTACAAGCTGAACGACCAAGTCAGGCTGCGCGTCATCGACCTGGGCCGCGACGCCCTCGATTCTCCGGACGCGACGTGCAAGCTGGCCCAGGAAATCCTCACCAAGCTCAATGAAGGCGCCGAGTTCGCCCAAATGGCGTTCGTTTACTCCTCCA